>DQEK01000290.1 GCA_003533545.1 Acidobacteriota bacterium
GACTATATTCTCGGGATGGGAACCGCGCAGTTACTCGACGTTCGTATCGACGGCGTGCTCGTGAAACGTTTCACGGTGGGTGGTGGAACAACAGCCAGGGCTGCGCCAGTAACTTTTACCATCGCCGAGAAGGGGGCGCCGGAGTGGGAAGAGTATGTCCTCAATGCTGACCAGAATCTTGAAGTGCGTGTTCCCGTTGAGGCCGGTTCACGCTTAGTCGGTGTGTCGTTTGTCCGTGATCTCTGGGAGCCGGAGGGGATTCTCAAACCGCATCAAGTCGGCGAGGTGCTATCAAACGACGAGGCGTACCACGGCAACGCTTCCGTGAGCTCGGTTTCCATTGCTGGCCCGTATGGAACGGGCGAAAGCGGAGAGTCGGCTAGTCGACGCGCAATTTTTAGCTGCCGACCGACTACCGTAAATGTAAATATGGAGCGGAACTGTGCGACAGCAATACTGTCACGTTTGGCGCGGCGGGCGTATCGTCGCCCCGCGAACGACGATGACCTGTCGACACTTCTCAGTTTTTTCGACCGTGGTCGCCAGCGCGGCGGTAACTTTGATCGTGGTATTCAGCTCGCACTCGAGCGATTATTAGTTGATCCAGATTTCCTGCTTCGCATAGAGCGAGACCCCGATTCCGTCCAACCTGACCGGCCTTATCAATTGAGCGACATGGAGGTTGTGTCTCGACTCTCGTTCTTTCTTTGGGGCAGTCTACCCGACGATCTGTTGCTCGATGTTGCAGAACAGGGCAACCTGACTGACCCTGGTCAGCTCGAGTTTCAAGTACGTCGTATGCTCGACGATTCTCGGTCTCGATCACTTGTTGACGACTTTGCTGTCCAATGGCTCCACCTCCGCAACCTGGAAGATGTCAAAGGTGACCCCGTGCCGTTCCCGGATTTTGACGACAACCTAGTCGATGCGTTTCATGAAGAAACGACCCGTTTTTTATTGAGCACGCTTCGAGAGGATCGAAGCATACTTGAGCTACTGAATGCGGATTACACGTTCGTCAATGAGCGTCTTGCACGGCACTACGGGATTCAGGGAATCTATGGCAGTCGTTTCCGGAAAGTGACACTGCCGGATCGGGAGCAGCGCGGTGGTCTGCTTGGCCATGGGGGACTGTTGGCCATTTCGTCCTATCCAACTCGGACATCGCCGGTGCTGCGTGGGAAGTGGCTGCTTGATACGATCTTCGGGGCTCCGCCGCCAACGCCTCCCGCTGATGTACCACCGTTGCCTGAACGGGGAGAGGGTGGTATCACAACATCGGTACGTGACCGCCTCGAGCGTCACCGCCAGGCGCCGGCGTGTGCAGCTTGTCATGCCACAATCGATCCCCCTGGGTTTGCGCTCGAAAACTTTGATGGCCTCGGGGCCTGGCGCACCGTCGATGAGTTTGGGAACCCAGTTGACGCTACTGCCACAATGCCAAGTGGAGTTGAGGTGCAGGGGATGGCCGGTCTGCGAACGCTCCTGCTTCAACAGCCCGAGCAGTTTGCCGCAACGGTAACAGAGAAACTGTTGTCGTATGCCTTGGGTCGTGCGCTTATGTACTACGATAAGCCGACCGTTCGTGCGATCGTGCGTGATTCGGCGAGCGATGACTACCGTTGGTCGTCGATCATTTTGGGAATTGTGAAGAGTCCAGCCTTTTTGACTCGAAATGCGGCGGCTGTTGCTGCGAACTGAGAGAGACGTTATGACAATCACTAAGAAATCGCTTCCACGGCGCACGGTCCTCCGAGGTCTCGGGGTGACAATGGGGTTGCCTCTACTCGACGCGATGGTGCCAGCCGTGACGGCACTCGCGAAGACACCGGCAAAGCCAATTCATCGCTTCCAGGCGATCTATGTACCGAACGGCATGGCAATGCCCTATTGGACGCCGGAGGCGGTTGGGAACCGTTTTGACTTAAGCCCGATTCTCGCACCGCTCGATCGGTTCAGGGATCAGTTGCTTGTCATTTCTGGACTTCGATCGTCGTGGAATTACGTGCACGCTGGGGCCTCGGGGTCGTTTCTTACCGGGACGCCGCGCGGTGGTGAGAACGAGACGGATGTTCTTGCGAGCACGTCGGTCGACCAAATCTTGGCTCGGGAGCTTGGGAAGACGACGCAGCTCGGGTCCCTCGAGGTCGCGATAGACAAGTTCGCAAATGCCGGACAGTGTACGGCTGGTTTGAGTTGCGCCTATACGCAGACGATCTCCTGGCGAACGCCGACCACGCCTTTGCCGATGGAAAACAATCCGCGTGCTGTTTTTGAGCGGTTATTTGGGGATAGTGGTTCGGCTGACCCGGCGGTCCGGCGAGAGCGTCGCCAGGAGAAACAAAGCATTCTTGACTCCGTGACCGACAAGTTAACGGATCTTAAGATCGCCGTTGGAACAGGTGATCGGGCGAGACTCGACGAATATACCGAAGCTGTCCGAGATGTCGAGAGGCGTATCGCACTTGCAGAGGCACAACGTGACATTGAGCCGTCGTTTACCGAGCAGCCCTCTGGGCCGCCGCGGGTGTTTGAAGAACATCTACAACTGATGTTCGACCTGCAGTTTCTTGCGCTGCAAGCTGACTTAACGCGTGTTGTGACCTTCATGATGGGGCGGGAGCAGAGCACACGCCCGTTTCCACAGGTTGGGGTTCCTGATGCGCATCATCCACTATCCCACCACGAGAACATCCCTGCCCGTGTGGCGTTGATGTCGAAGATCAATACCTACCATGTTGAGCTGACGGCGGGGTATCTGGATAGACTGCGCGCTGCGCAGGACGGTGACGGTACGATGCTCGACCACATGACCATCTTGTACGGGGCTGGCATTTCGAACAGTACAAGTCACTCTGGCACGAATCTCCCACTTCTTGTTCTTGGTGGTGGCGCGGGAACAATCAAAGGTGGACGACACCTTCGGTTTCCAGCCGATACGTCGAATGCTGACTTACTGATGACCCTGATGGACAAGCTCGATATGCCACTCGACCGACTGGGCGACAGCACGAATAAACTCCCGATCGACACATTGTCTGAGGTGTGATGTTAATGACTCGTTTACACCAGACCGTATGGATGGCCACAGTTGTAGCCTTTGGTGTCGTTAATTCTTTTGCGGCTGAGCGGGCCGACTCGCCAATGGCTGACGGTGCGCGAGACGCTGATTGGGCGAGTGTACAAACGTTGCTGGACGGTGGTGCTGACGTCACAGTAC
>DQEK01000118.1 GCA_003533545.1 Acidobacteriota bacterium
TTGTCCTACTGAGCGGGCTCGATCCTGAGCACGGCTCCGTCTTGCATGTCGGTGGTCACATACAGGAACCCGTCTGGTCCCTGCTTGACGTCTCGAATGCGTTGACCGAGCTCGGCAAGCAGTACTTGGCGACGGCTCTCCAGGTCCTGCGCATTGAATATGACCCGGGACAGTTGTCTGCCGGCGAGCCCTCCCGCGAACAGGTCGCCCGTCCACTCGGGAAACTTGTCACCGGTGTAAAAAGTCATGCCCGCGATGGCGATGGACGGCTTGTAGTACGTAAACGGTTCTTCCATGCCAGGCGCCGCGGTCGGCGGCTGTATCGTGGGCGGCGGCAACCCTGACCTCGCGCCCTCCGGATCGCTCGAGTACGCCCGTCCATAGGTGACGACAGGCCAGCCGTAGTTCAGGCCTGCCCGGATAATGTTGATTTCGTCTCCGCCTTGAGGGCCGTTCTCCGTCTCCCACAACTGGCCGGTCTCGGGGCGAAACGCCATGCCGATGGCATTGCGGATGCCCAGCGCGAAGATCTCCGGCCGGTAACCGGGCCGATCGACAAACGGATTGTCGACGGGCGTCGTCCCATCGTCGTTGAGCCGGAGGATTTTTCCGCCATGGTGGTCCGGGTCCTGCGCCCAGGTCGTGTCCCCCAGGGTCTCCCGGAATCCGGGAGCGCCGATAGCCAGATAGAGCTTGTCGTCGGGCCCGAAAATGATCCGCGCCGCAGACGGTCCGTCGGTCCAGGAGACCGACTCAAAGATCTCCTCGACGTCGACGACCTGGTACCCCTCGAGACGTCCCCGATAGACGACGGCGGTCCGGAGGTGTACCGCGTCCGGTTTCGGTTTCCAGAACGCGACGTAGACGAATCGATTCTCCGAAAAGCGAGGATGGACGGCGACATCCACGCCGGCCGTGTCACGACGTTGGCTCGTGATTGGGCGAGGAAACCCAGCGATGGGCGTCGGGTCGAGCACCCCTTCGCGAATGAGGCGAAGCGTGGTGCGGTTCTGCTCGGTGACCAGCATGTCGCCATTCGGCAGAAACGCGAGGGCCCACGGATACACGAGCCCCTTGATTGGGACGACACGCAACCGCCCGGCCGGGCTGTTCACCACCT
This sequence comes from Acidobacteriota bacterium, assembly GCA_003533545.1. Classification (GTDB taxonomy): domain Bacteria; phylum Acidobacteriota; class Vicinamibacteria; order Vicinamibacterales; family UBA8438; genus DQEK01. The sequence continues at coordinate 1,121 of DQEK01000118.1, forward strand.
GCGGCGTATCAGCCAAGGTCGGCGCAGATTGCTGGGCCCGACCTACGGGAGCCATGATCCCAACAGTCAACGTCACGACAGCGACGATTGAAATTTTCACTGCGCTCCACTGCACCATGTGTTACCTCGTATCTGTCGCCGCGCACCGCTTTCCAAGGTGCTGGCGCTGGGCTGGATTATAGAGGGGTTCGATAGGATCGCCCGCCGAATCGCGGAGTCTACAGGATTCCAGCGAGGCTTCCAACGGACAGTTGACCGCTACAACCCGCTGACGATTCAGACATACCCGCATCCGAACCGGATCCGCGATCAGTACAAGTGGTCGGCATCCCACTCGCAGGCGTAACTCGTCACCGACTCCCGCCGTCTACGCAACCCAACCGAGGTCCTTCATGGCCAATCCCGCGTGCCAAATCTTTGTCACGTGTCGGATCTTGTTATCTCCGTCGAATTCCATGACGTAGACATAATCCGTCGACGTACTCTTTCCCGTCGGTGGGCAAGGGCCACCCTCTCCCGTATGCGTGGCAGAGAACACGGCGTAGGCGCAGACTCCCCTCCGCTCCTCATCAGTGGCGAACGACTTGAGCTCGTATCCTGCGTCTGGCATGAAACCGTGCAGGGCCTTCATCCACTCGGTGTATCCCTCCAGACTCTTCACATCGGCAAGCGGTTCGGCCTGCGCGGAGAAAGTTGCGCCAGTCGCGCAGTATTCTCGGCACCCTGCCCAACCTTTACCTTCCTCACAGGCCTCAAAGAATGTGCGGGCGATCTCTGTAATCGAGGACATCGTTCGGTCTCCTTCGCAAACCATGCTCTAGGGCAGATTGCTACCGCTGGCAAGAAGGATCGAGTATAGCGCGGTCGGGTAATGCGGATGTAGAGGCCGATCTCACCGCTGACTGGCAGGGAATTCAATTTGGACGCTTACGCTGACCCCCGTGTGCGCGCCCGACGGCCGCGATCTCGGTACGTCTTTCCACTTCCTGGACCAGCTACTGCCAGTCGACAGGGACTCATCTCTGTCGCGCCTTCGACAGCCGCATAGCATGCGTTCTCGGCTTGACATCGGCATCGATACCAGGCCCTAGAACCTAAACAATCGGTTGAACTTGATCACGAAACCCCGATTGCGGAGTTGTGTGTGCCGGTCTGGCCGCAACATCATCGTGTCTCGGTCCTCCGTGTAGACCACGAATAGCTCGCTGCCAGGGCTATACTCCCAACGCAACCGCAAGTTGCTAGCGATCGTGTCTCGGGCGGAGTTGTATTGCACCAATCCACTGAAAAACATCCGCGGGCTGAAAGCATAGTTGATGCGCGTCACGACCAAGTTGGTCTGAAATGTTCCCTGCGGGGTGTCGATCCAGTTGAACGACACGCTAGGCTCGACCGACATTTGCGGCAGAACCGCCACCCGACCCCGTCGAAATGCAATGGTCGTAATGTTGCCGTTGAAATAACCACCCCGCTGGAGCGAAACACCGGCGTTTACGCGTCGCTGTTCTCCCAGCCGGTATGACAGCTCGATGTCGTTGAAACCATACCCCCCGGCCGGAACAGAAAACTCCGCCCCCGGGGGGGTGAACGGTTCCAACAGCAGCTCATAGCTGTCGTTGATAGTCAGCCCGATCTGGTCGCTATTCTCCATCTCGCTCTGGAACTGCAAGCTATTTAGCCGGGTCTCGAGTGCGCTTGTGTCGGCGGCCAAAATGTAGTCCACGCTGCCGACCAGCCGAAACTGTCGGACGAGGCCGATCGACTCAGGCCGCGGACTGAATCGACCTTCCACGAACGTCCGGCGGAAATTGTCCCTCCTCAGGAACCCCACCTCTGGGTTGAAGTTGTCTTCGACGAGTAGATGGTCGACCTGCAGACCGTAGCGGTCGGCGCCGTAACCAAATCGACCTTGATAACTAGTGTCTTCGCCGGCAAGACCTGGCGTCTCAGTCTTGGCATAGTAGCCCAACATCTGGATGCTATCGTGGAAGGCTAACGTTGCGTCCGCCCCATAGGTCTGGCTCGAACCCTCCCCGGAGGATGACACCGACCGATTGGTGAAAATGGCCCCGATTGCACTCCGTCGCAGGACGTCACGCTTGACGCGCACCACCGAGAAATTCGTCGATTCAGTGCCGAAAACTGCTTTGTCGTCAGTAGATATGCTTAGAGCGCCCACACTGAACTGTCCAATTTTTCCGGTGACCCGTCCACCGCCCAGTATCGGCACGACCTCTCCAGCCTGCAACCCGATACGCCGGCTATAAAACAGCGTCGGTGCGCTCCCGCCACCGAAGCCTCCGGATCCACCGATCCCGCCACGCGCAAAGTCGAAAACGCCCCGGCCCTCAAGAAAAAACTCTCGCTTCTCTGGAAAGAACAAACTGAAACGGGTCAGGTTCACTTGCTGTTCGTCGACTTCGACCTGCGCGAAGTCGGTGTTATAGGTGAAGTCCGCTGTAAGGTTCTCCGTGATACCGTACTTCACGTCGAGGCCAATATTGCCGTCCCGCACCGAGGCTGCGCCAGGATTCTTTAAGGGGTCCTTGGTGATGCCTCCGATCGCATACGGTTTAACCTCAATGTTTCGACTGGCTACCGGAGGCTCCAGGCCGACCAATGTAGCAGCTGACGACACTCGAAAGATGCCTGTCGAACCGCCGCCCCTGCCACCGCTAGCCGACATCGGCAGCCGCGTCAGATAAACCCACTCGTTCTTGCGTCGGATGGCCCGACGCAACTGGATCCCCCAGACCTGCGGCGAG
>DQEK01000263.1:0-2201 GCA_003533545.1 Acidobacteriota bacterium
GGCTATCTGCCAGCGCAGACCGGGCTCGCGGGCCGGTATTTCGACGGCCGGGGTGTACCGCAGGATGAAGCGGAGGCGGTGCGGTGGTACCGGCTGGCGGCCGAGCAGGGAGATGCCGAGGTATTAAGGTGGCTGCATCAGACTGCCGAGCAGGGCTCAATTCCGGCGCAAGGGAATCTGGGGGAGATGTATGCCGCCGGCCGCGGGGTGGCGCCGGACGTGGTGCAGGCGCACCTGTGGCTGAGTCTTGCAGCGGTTCGAGCTTCGGCGGATCAGCGTGAGGCTTACGGTGCCGCTCGAGATGTCGTTGCCCAGCGCATGACCCGCGAGGAACTTGCTGGTGCCCAACGTCGCGCGCTCGCATGGGAGGCCGCACACCCGCCTCCCCCGCAGTGAACACCCTACGTCGATGTACTTTCTAAGCCTGAATGGATGTGGGGTGCGCAGTCGGTGGTTGTCTAAACCGCTCAGGCTTGTGCGAGGAAATGACATTCCCGTGAGCAGTAAGTATTGATGCGAATTCTTGTCAGCACTGATGCGTTTCCGCCGAACTGTGGAGGTAGTGGGTGGAGTACGTACGAGTTGGTCAAGACGTTACGGGCGAGGGGTCATTACGTAGCAGTTTCTCGTCCTCATTTTGGCACGTCAGGGGCCCATCCACTGACGATGTACGATGGCTTCGCCGTTCGAGAGTACAAAGCGTGGGCACCACCCATACCATTCGTCAGGAACTATTTCACGAACGAGCGACTCTACGGACGATACGCACGTGAACTCGGTGAGATCATTCGGCAAGAACAGATCGACGTAGTGCATGCTCAGCATTTCCTGAGTAGCCCGGCGTCCGTAATGGCAGCACGGATGGAAGATCGGGCGGTCGTATGCACCGTCAGAGACTACTGGCCCCTTTGCTACTGGTCTAACTTGATTCACGACCCCAAGGCGACGGGTCTCTGCCCGGCATGTACGCCGTTGATGATGACTCGTTGTATCAGGCCGAGAGCACGATGGGCCTGGCCGCTTGCGCTGCCAGTTATTCCATATATGCGAAGAAATTTGGCCGGTAAGCGCCGCGCTCTTGGTCGGGCTGATGCGATTATTGCTGTGAGTACGGCAATCGCATCTGACTTGCGATCACGGACGAGTGACCTTCAAGACACACGTGTCGAAGTCATTCCGAATCCGATCGATGTTGAAGGTATCCGGGCGGAGTCTGCTGACGACGGACCACCGCTTTCAGAACCGTATGCCGTATACGTAGGTAAACTTGCCCAAAATAAAGGCGCCAAGAGACTCATACCTGCGATCCTACGTGCAAGACTTCGTTGGCCGGTGGTCGTGGTGGGTGATGGGCCTCAGCGGATGGAAGTCGCGGCGGAGGCTGCACGTTCGAACGTGGATGTTCGCTTCCAAGGTTGGCTGCCTCGGGTGGAAGCGCTTCGCTGGTTGAAGCATGCGTCGGTCCTTGTCTTTCCCTCGCACGGCCCGGAATCCTTAAGTCGGGTGCTGTTGGAAGCTGCTGTGCTCGGTGTGCCGACGGCCGCGATGGACACGGGGGGTACCCGAGACATTGTGAAGCACGAAGAAACTGGCTTGTTGTCGAAAACGTCCGAGGACTTGGGAGACGATGTACGCCGCCTAAGCGAAGATCATGCATTGAGACACCGGTTGAGTGAGGGCGCTCGGGACAGGGTCGAGCGACGGTTTGCAGCCCCGGTCGTCGTAGATCGAATTGAAGCGCTCTATCGCAATGTGGCGAGGCGGAGATGAGCGACTCGCCGATCCGAGTGGCGTTAGTGAGTCGTGCGAGTGCGGCTCTGCACGGTCCTGGCGGTCTTGAGCGGCATGTCGACGACCTTGCATGTCAACTACTGGAGCGCGGCGTTGCCGTTACGCTGATTACTAGGCCCGCCTCTCGACCGGGCGCTGAGGCTGCCTGGCTTCGTGATGAACGGCTGACGCTGAAAACCATTCAATACCGGACTTTTCCGTTCGCCGGTCGGCGTGGGACAACGATCCTCGACCGAAATACTGCCTATCTCTATTTCGGCTTCAAAGCGGGACGGCAGGCGGCACGGCTCTTAAGCGACGGCCATGTTGATCTGATACATGGTCATGGTGCGAGTGTACTTGGTGCGGTTTTGCCAGCGCCCACTGCAAAGGTTCCGCTTGTTTTGACGCCGCACGGCATGGAAGAGTTT
>DQEK01000263.1:2594-2889 GCA_003533545.1 Acidobacteriota bacterium
GCGGTTCGTCGGTGCGCGCGCTACGCGACCAGAATTCTTGCGACAGACCAGGCACTCGTATCGAACACGGTAACTAACTTACGTGTTCCGGAATCGTCCGTTCGTGTCGTTCCCAACGCTGTGGACCTTGGCCGGTGCGATGCACTGGCTGGACCGACCGAAGGAGCAAAGATACGTAGCGTTTGGGATATCCCCAGTGCTGACAGGGTGTTTCTCAGTGTGGGCCGCGTTGAAAAGAACAAAGGTTTTGACGTTCTTGCCGGTGCTCTTGCACAGGCCTGCCGAGATTCTGAAT
>DQEK01000263.1:3044-3505 GCA_003533545.1 Acidobacteriota bacterium
GCTGTGGACCTTGGCCGGTGCGATGCATTGGCTGGACCGGCTGAAGGAGAAAAGATACGTAGCGTTTGGGATATCCCTAGTGCTGACAGGGTGTTTCTCAGTGTGGGCCGTGTTGAGAAGAACAAAGGTTTTGACGTTCTTGCCGGTGCTCTTACACAGGCCTGCCGAGATTCTGAATTTCGCCGATGGCGGTGGGTCATCGTGGGTGACGGACATTACCGTTCTACCTTGCAGCGAATCGTTCGGCAACTTGGGTTGCAAGATCGGACGCTTTTTGTTGGCGCGACGACCGATCGTGAACTGCACGCCTGGTATGAGGCGGCGACGGTGTTCGTGCACCCCACTCTTTATGAAGGTAGCTCAATCGTCACGCTGGAAGCGATGGCACATAGTAGGCCCGTTGTGGCTTCGCGGGTCGGAGGGTTACCTGACAAAGTGTTACCTGGGGTTACTGGTTGGTT
>DQEK01000298.1:0-949 GCA_003533545.1 Acidobacteriota bacterium
ACGCGTTCCGCAGCTCAAGGTGATGGAAGCGTTTATGTATCGGCATCATCCACAATGGCAACGCGCGTGCGAGTTGGTGCGCACGGAGGCCATTGGTTCTTTACGGGCCATCCAGTCGGTATTTAGTTATTTCAATAACGATGCTGCAGATATTCGGAATCAGCCAGCGCTTGGGGGTGGTGCGTTGCTCGACATTGGCTGTTATCCGGTGTCGCTTTCCCGCTGGCTCTTTGCGGCTGAACCGCAGCGGGTGTTTGGGGTCATCGATTGGGACTCGCGGTTTGAGACGGACCGACACGCGTCGGCGATCTTGGAGTTTCCCGCGGGGACCTCGACGTTACTCTGTTCGACACAGCAAGCGCCGCATCAGCGGGTCCAGATTCTTGGTGAGCGGGGGAGCATTGAGATCGAAATTCCCTTTAACGCACCGCCCGATCGTCCGTGTCGGCTGTGGTGGACTCAGGCGGATGGGACCCGAGAAGAGGTCCGCTTCGAGGTGTGTGATCAATACACAATTCAGGCGGACTTGTTCGCCGAAGCGATCTTGCAGGATATAGTGGTACCCACACCGCTCGATGACGCCATCCTGAACATGCGGGTCCTCGATGCGATCGTCCGCAGTGCATCCAGTGAGACCTGGGAACAGGTGTCCTGACGGGTTGCGGCACTAATGCGATCCCTTGGTGGATCACCGAATGACCGACAGACAACTGCCCCAACAACAATTTGATCGACGCGTCGTCGAAGGGCCGCTTGGCCACTCGGTCTGGCTTCTCGCCTGGCCGACCATGGTGCAAAATATCATCGGCGGGCTGCAGGGTGTCGTTGATCAGGTGCTGGTCGGTAACTATGTGGGTCATATTGGCAATGCGGCCATCGGCGTCAGCATGCAGATTTTTATCCTGGTGATCGTTTTTGTGGCGTCGATCTTTACGGGGATGGCTGTACT
>DQEK01000298.1:1307-2997 GCA_003533545.1 Acidobacteriota bacterium
GTGGCCCGCTTTGCTGGTGCGGGTGACGCGGACAAGGTCAATCGCTCAGTGTACCAGGCTTTCATCGTGGCGATTGGGTTGGCCCTTGGTGTACTGGCGCCACTCGGCTATTGGACCGCACCCGCGTTGCTCAACGCGATTAATGCAGCTCCAGATGTACAAGTCGAAGCCTTGCCGTACATCCGCATCATGTTTGTGTTCAGCTTCGGCATGTTGAGTTTCTTCATGTTTAGTGGGGCGGTGCGCGCCGCGGGTGACGCCAAAACCCCGATGCGGCTTGGCATCTTAATGACCGGCTTAAATGTGATTTTCAGTGTGGTGCTCATCAGTGGCTTCGGACCTATTCCGGCGTTCGGTACGCGTGGGGCGGCCATGGGCAGCGTGTTGGCCAGCGGGATTACCAGCCTGATCTTCGTCTGGCTGTTATTTTCCAATCGGCTCGTGATTCGTTTTTCCCGCACGATGGCGTACCGGCCAGACTGGCAGATTATTCGGCAACTTTTCCGCTTTGGCTTGCCGGCCGGATTTCAGGGGATCGTGATGAACCTTGGGGGCCTGTTAATGTTGCGCTATATCGGTGCCCTTCCGTTTAGCGCGCAAGCGCAAGGCGTCTACTCGGTGGGGTATACCCAACTATTCTCTCTGATTACCTGGACCTCGCATGGCCTGTTAGGCGCAGCGACCGTGATGGCTGGGCAGAACCTGGGTGCCGGTCACCCGGACCGGGTCGTTCGGTCGACCCATATTACTGCGAGCCTCGGGTTGGGACTCGCTGGACTCGTTGGCACCGCCTTCATCTTCATCCCCGAACTGCTGCTGGCGCTGTTCGGGATGACCGAGGGTACAGTGGTCGCTCTGGGACGGGAACTGCTCCGCTACCTCGCCATCTCTGGTTTGTTTGTGACGGTCGCGATGACTTACACCGGGGCCCTTCAGGGGACGGGTGACACACGAGGCCCGTTTTATATCTCGATCGTGTCGCAACTGATTGTCCCGGTGGGATTATGTACGGTCCTGCAAGCTATGCGCGGGCTTGAGTCAACCGACATTTGGCTGGCCATCGTACTCGGCCACATGACCCGGTGTCTGTTGAGTATTCTCCGATTCCGCCAAGGGCACTGGCGCCGCATCGCCGTCGATATCGGGTCGGCGCAGCTCTGACGCGTGACGTACCGAAAGTAGGTTCGCCAGGATCCGGTACGCACCTGGCACCCCGAACGGGAGTTGTCGGTGCAGGGCGTACGCGAAGTAGGTATAGTGCCCACGCCCATGCGACGCCATGAGCCAGCCACCCTGTTGCGCAGGTTGCCCAAGATCGTGGGCCGACACCATGGGCGTGTAGGCTGAATCCCAGGCACTCAAGAACTTCGAGCCCCGCTGTTCGACCCACCCGGTGAAGTCGCTGGGGTCAATGCGATTCGGCCAGTGGAGGACCGGATGGTCCGGGGCAAGGATCGTGATCACGGCATCTTCCTCAGTGACCTCCTCTGGTCGACGCGGCAACTCCGCGGGAAACGGAGCATGGCGATTGGGTACGAACTCCTGCGTGTTATACAGAACGATCAGATGGCCGCCGCGCTCGGCGTACTCGAGAAGCCGGTCGTTATGCTGATGGAGATCCGGTCGAACCGCGTAGGCTCGCGTGCCGACGATAATCGCGTCCAATTGATCCAGTGCTTCGGTGTCGAGA
>DQEK01000058.1 GCA_003533545.1 Acidobacteriota bacterium
TATAATTGCGCGGGAGGACGACGAATGCGAACCGTACAGAAGCTCACTCTCGACGATGCTCGCACGATGATGGCTGCCGCGGAGGCCAAGGCCCGTGAGATCGGCGTCGACATGGATATCGCAATCACCGATGACAGTGGCAGCCTGCTAATGTTCCACCGGATGGATGGTGGCCGGATCACCAGTATTGACGTTGCGATATCTAAGGCGTTTACAGCGGCGGCTGCCCGGAAATCGACCAGGGCCTATGGCGAGGTGGGTGGACCCGGGGGTCCCGCCTTCGGCATCCATGTCAGTAACCAGGGGCGGTTTATGATTGTCGCGGGTGGTTTGCCGGTTTTCGTGGAGGACGAGATTGTCGCCGGAATCGGGTGTAGCTCAGGGTCGCCCGATCAGGACGAGGTCGTCGCGCAGGCGGGCCTTGACGCGCTAATGGCGAGTCTGGCGGTATAGCACCCGTCGCATGGCCTTCCAGGCTGGCGGCGAACTCGATCGAAACAGGAATACGTGGCGGTGAGACGACGAAACAACCCGCGTGCCATGGACGGTGGGGTCGGTGGCGGGCGGCGTTGGAGGTGAGCAGAACGAGAGGTGTCATATGAACTGGCTGTGTGTTCGAACGGTGTTGAGCGTTGTGACACTCGTCGTGTTGGTACCGGTCGGCGCCGCTGGCCAGGACGCCTGGCGGACTCCGTGGGGTGACCCTGATTTGCAGGGGACATTCACCAACAAGACCATTACGCCACTTGAGCGGCCCGAAGAGTTGGCTGACAAGGAGTATTTGACCGCCGAGGAGGTGGCGTCGCAAGAACAGGCACGGTTGGATCGCAACGAGCGTTTGTTGCACGCGGCGCCCCAACGGACGGTCGCTGGGGGCAATGTCGGTGGGTACAACAACTTTTGGTTGGACGGCGGCACGCGGCCGACCGGACGCACGTCATTGATCTTCGACCCGCCAAGCGGCCGGATGCCGCCGCGGACGTCGGAGGGGGCGCGGCGAAAAGAAGTCCACGATCGAGCGTTCCCCGTGGACGGCCCGTTCGCTTCTTGGGAGGACCTCGAACTAAACGACCGCTGTTTGGTCTGGTCGGCCGGACCGCCCATGTTACCGAGTGCTTACAACAACAACTTTCTGATCACCCAGACGCCCGGGTATGTGGCTATCTACGTCGAGATGATCCACGACATGCGCATCATTCCGATCGACGGGCGGTCGCATTTGCCTGCGAACCTGCGCCAGTGGCATGGTGACGCTCGTGGGCACTGGGATGGCGATACGCTCGTCGTCGAGACGACCAATTTACGTCGTACGGAGGCTAATGCAGCCGCTGTCGGCGGCGACCCTGTCTTACTCCGGGCAGCCAATGGCCGGACCGACGACACGATTACCGTCACAGAGCGATTCACCCGCGCTGATGGCGACACGGTCCACTACTCGTTCACGATCGAAGATCCGACACAGTGGACACGGGACTGGTCTGGGGAGTTTCCCTTCGTGGCGCTGCCGTCCGAAGAACTGCTGTACGAGTACGCCTGTCACGAGGGGAACTACAGTATGACCAACATACTTGGTGGTGAGCGCGAACTCGAGCGCACGGCTGAGAGTCAGCAGTAGGCGCGAGCACCGCGACGTCAGGTTCTGGACGCGCGTATGGAGGCGAGGCTTCGCAGCAGGTCCGGCCGGGTTCTCAGGGTTTTGGTTCGCGGTTGGCTAGGAGCCGCTTGAAGTTCTTGCCGAGGTCCTTGCCCAGCGTGGTATCGGCGCCGAGCTGGCGGAGGATCTCGCCCGTTTCCTTTTGAGTGTAGAAGGAGCCAGAGCGATACTCGCCCTGCGCAGCGATCATCCAAGGGGTCTGGCCACGGGCATTGACGACGTTGATGTCAGCGCCGCGTTCGACCAGGAATGGGACGAGTGTGGTTCCGCCGAGGTAAACGGCCGCGTGCAGCGTGGTCTGGTCGTAGTCGTTGGTGGCGTTGAGGTCGAGTCCTAGGTCCAGGAGATACGTGATCGTTCTGAGCGCCGATTCTCGTAGCGGCAAGTTGTCACCGAACCAGCGGCGACCGTACTTGTCGGCCCCATCCACGTAGTCGGCGCCGGCTGCCACCATCAGCGCGGTTGTCCCATCGTTGGTCCGCAGCAATGGGTCCGCGCCGGCGCCGATCAGAATCCGCATGCTCTCCATGTCGCCGAAACTGGAGGCTAGGAAGAACGGGGTGGCGCCGATGTTGGACGGCGTCAACCCATTGTCTTGACTAATGCGTCGTGACACGAACGGGAGCCGTCTCTCAAGACGCGGGTTCGGATCGGCGCCGCGTGAGAGGAGAGCCGCTGCCACGTCGGGCATGTGCCGCTGGACTGCAGCGTGCAACGCCGTCCGACCCGCGCCAGCGTGATTCGGGTCCGCGCCCCGGTCCAACAAGAACAGCGCCATCTCCCGGTGCTCGCTATCGATGGCGACCAGCAAGGCAGCTGCATCGGTGTCTGCCACGAACCGGGTTCGGGCATTGGTGTTGCCCCCGATGCCTTCCGGGGCGGACTCGTTCACGTCAGCGCCGGCGGCCAGCAGTAGCCGAGCTGCGTCGATGTTGCCCTGTTGGGCCGCGAACAGTAGCGGCGTAAATCGGTTCGTCGACCTCGCGCTTACCGAGCCGCCGACCTCGAGCAACACTCGTACGACCGGCGTGTGGTTCTCGGCGGTGGCCAGCATCAACGCGGTCTGTCCCAGCGTGGTTTCGGTGGCGTTTGGGTCGGCGCCGGCTTCCAGAAGGTGCCGTACCACGTCGACGTTGCCGACGCGGGCGGCGGTCATGAGCGGGGTCTCGCCACTTGTCCGCGCAAGGTTCGGGTCTGCGCCGTGTTCAAGCAGCGTCCGCACAACCGATAGGCTGCCGTTTAGGCACGCCAGTGCCAGAGGGGTCGTGCCGTGATCATCAAGAGCGTTGACCGCGGCGCCGGCTTCCAACAGCAGCAACACCAATTGTGTTGAATCGCGATGCGAGGCCCAGTGCAGTGCGGTCGTTCCATCGCCATAGCGGCCGTTCACGTCGGCACTGGCGGCAAGCAGTTGTCGCACGGCCACGGTGTCGGCGTCCTTCGCTGCCTCGATCAGTGCGAGTTCGTTCGGGGACGGTTGGGCTTGGGCGGTGCCCGTGAGGATCATTACGACCGCAGCGACGGTAACCAGTCGCAGCATACTTGTTCCCATCGTGAGAGATGTCGACGGTGTGGGAATTCGTAAAATGCGTAGGGCCGTGTTGTTGCTAGAAGCGAGTTGGGGCAGTTTGAGACTCATCTGCGTCTCCGTCGTGCTCGGTGTCGCCGTCGGGTTTCTTGACTCTCCTCGGCTACCCTCATGATAATTCACGGGTACGGCGTCGGGGGACAAATCCCGGCGCAAAGATTGTTTTAACTGATGAGCGCATCACGATTCTTCCTTCCGCTTGGCGCCAGCGTGTTCCTGCTTGGCGCCGGGACGGCAGTGGCGCAGACTGAGGATGATCATGCGTTGGTCCAGC
>DQEK01000245.1 GCA_003533545.1 Acidobacteriota bacterium
TTCTCCTGCTCCGTCAGAATTTGCGGTAGCTTCACTTGAATATCCAGGTGCCTATGATTCACACTTCGCACCGTCACGGACAATGTTGCGTGCTCATGCTCTCGGCTCACTGACGAAAACCCCGTCATCGATTTGATCATGCTATCTTGTCCGTAACGAGCGTTAACCCTCTTTTGACGGCCGCATCCGAACCGCTTTCCTATTCCCAATCCGGCCATCTCCAAAACTGTCCGCCTCGGAGTCGAACACTTGGGTAGCATAAAGTTTTGAATACACGCTGTCCTCGCGAGAAAGCAATTCCGCATGCTGACCGCGTTCGACGACCCGACCTCCTTCGATCACGATGACCAAATCGGCCCGTCGAATCGTCGATAAACGGTGAGCAATGACAAACGCTGTCCGGTTGGAAAGCAGTCTCTGAAGGGCGTCCTGTACTAGAAACTCTGATTCGGCATCAAGCGCTGAAGTAGCTTCGTCGAGAATCAGAATCGGTGGGTTCTTGAGCAACGCTCGAGCGATCGTTAACCGTTGCCGCTGTCCACCAGAGAGTCCCTGTCCTCGCTCACCGATAACCGTGTCATAGCCGTCGACCATCTCCACGACGAATTCGTGGGCGTGGGCCAAACGCGCCACGGCCTCCACCTCTTCTCTCGTTGCATCGGGAGCCGCGTAAGCAATGTTTTCTGCGACCGTCGCGTTGAAGAGGATGGTGTCCTGCGTGACTATGCCGATGGAATGCCGCAACGATTCCACGGTTAAATCCCGAACATCAACTTCATCCACAAGAACCGATCCACCCGTAACATCGTAGAATCGTGGCACAAGATTCACGAGTGTAGTCTTACCAGCACCGCTCAAACCAACCACCGCCACGATTTGGCCGACCGGCACCTTAAAGGACACTCCACAGAGCACTGGTTCCGTGCCAGTTTGATATTGAAACTGAACCTCACGGAACTCAATCCCTGACTCCAGGCCCCGCAGTTTCGTGGCCCCACGACGATTCACTATTCCCGTGTTCGTATCGAGCGTCTCGAAAATTCGTTCGGCCGCAGCAATGGCCTGCTGAATGTTCGCATTCACACGACTGAGCTTCTTAACGGGGCCATACATCAACAACAACGCTGCCAAGAACGAGACAAACTGCCCAGGACTGAGGTCGCCAACGGCAATCTCACGGCTTCCGTACCAGAGGACGCCAGCCACTCCTATCCCCCCCAGGAGCTCCATAAGCGGCGGCATTGCCGACAGCGTGCTCGTTACCTTCATGTTGGTGCGGTAGAGTCCCTCTGAAGCTTGCGCGAATTTGCCACGTTCGTATCCTTCTGCCTGAAACGCCTGCACAATGCGGTGACCTGTGAACGCCTCCACGGCTAGGTGGGACAAATGTTCCAATTGCTCCTGGCCCCTCCGTGTCGTCCTGCGAACGCGTTGTCCAAGGCGCACTAACGGATAAATCACAAGCGGCGCACCCGTAATACAAACGAGGGCCAGTCTCACGTCGTGATACAACAACAGGCCCGCAAACGCGAGCACCGCCAGCGACTCCCGAAGTAGGTCGCCACACGTCTCCGAAACAACCTGCTGGACGCGGCCTACGTCACTCGTAAGTCGAGACAACAAGCGGCCTGTAGCTCGTTCACCGAAGAATGAGTGTGACTGGTCCAACACGTGGGAAAAGAGATCGGTGCGCAAATCATGCACCACACGCTGGCCCGCATCAGCCATTAGGTACACAGAAAAATATGAGGCGGCACCCTTGATCAAATACAGAACAACGATTGCGCCACAGACCAACCCGACCTGATCGCCTTGGGGAAGAACTTGGTCAAAAATCGGTTGGATGATGAGCGCCAAGCCACCTGACGCCACGGCGTAGAACACCATAGCGGGCAGCGCCGCCAAAACGCGCGCTCGATGCGGGATGGCGTAGCTTAGCAATCTAAGCAGCGGGGTCACACGAGCTCCACTCCCCACAGCATTGCCGACCAAGGCGCTTGGGGTCTAGTCGTCGAATCCTCCAGGATGTTTCTTATGCCAGGCCCAAGCCGTGGCGACGACCTCGTCAAGGTCTATATATCTCGGTCGCCACCCCAGATCGATCGCGACACGCTCAGCCGACGCACAAAGCACGGCTGGATCCCCCTCTCGCCTTGACCCCTCCACGACACGTACCCGTCGGCCAGTTACCCGCTCGACCGCGGCGATGACCCCTCTCACCGAATGCGGTTTTCCAGTCCCGAGGTTGTAGATTCGTGACACGAGCTCCTCGCCGAAACCCTCCAGGGCGCCCAACGCACGCACATGGGCATCCGCCAAATCTGTTACGTGCACATAGTCGCGTTCACAGGACCCGTCTTCCGTTGGATAGTTCACACCGAACACTTGTACGGGAGCACTGCTCTGCGCTGCGCGAATAACCAAGGGAATTAGGTGAAGCTCGGGCTCGTGTGCCTCACCAAGCTCTCCAGATGAATCTGCCCCCGCAGCATTGAAATATCGCAAGGCGATCGACTGCACACCGTACGCCCGAGAATAATGCGCGAGTGCACGTTCCACGGCGAGCTTCGTCTCACCATAGGCATTGATAGGGCGTGTCGGATGGTTCTCCTCGATAGGTGTCGTTACGGGATCTCCATACACGGCGCAAGTAGACGAAAACACCAGGCGGCGAACCCCCTCTGCGCGCATCGCCTCTAGTAAGGACAACGAACCACCCAAGTTCAAATCGTAATATCGTGCCGGGTGCTGGACCGATTCTTCCACCGAAAGCACCCCCGCAAAATGCATTACCGCCGTCACCCGGTGTTCTCGGAGAGCCGAGCGCACAGCATCGGTATTCCTAACATCGCCTTCGATAAATGCAGCACCCTTCACCGCTCCTCGATGGCCCGCGCTCAGGTTGTCTAGCACGACCGGGGTGTGGCCAGCCTCGTCCAACGACTTGACCGCGTGACTTCCGACGTAACCTGCGCCACCCGTGACCAGCACCACGCTCACATCAACGACCGATCGAGTAATAAGAGAAGCCGAGACTTTCCATGTGCTCCGTCTCGTAGAGGTTCCGCCCGTCAAAAACAAAGGGTGATCGCATTAGCTTAAAAACCCTTGCAAAATTCGGCTCACGGAACTCATTCCACTCCGTAACAATCGC
>DQEK01000318.1 GCA_003533545.1 Acidobacteriota bacterium
CGTGGGTGACGCCGTGGCGAACGATTATCGCTGGTCATCGTTGATTTTAGGAATCGTGAAGAGTCCGACGTTCTTGATGCGGGCGGCTAATACGGCCGCTAACTAACCGGCAGGGCAGAAAGAGATATCCATGACTTTCCTGACGAAGACGTTGCCGAGGCGAACCGTGCTCCGGGGGTTGGGGGCCACGGTGGCGCTACCCTTCCTTGATGCTATGCACCCAGGATTCTCGTTGCGGGGCCTCGCGGCTGCGCAGCCGGCACACCGCTTTCAGGCGTTCTATGTCCCCAATGGAATGGCGATGGAGTACTGGACGCCCGAGGGCGAGGGCCCAGGGTTCCAGTTGTCTCCAATTCTGGAGCCGTTGGCGCCCTTCAAAGACCAATTGATCGTGCTGTCCGGTTTGAACGCGAGTTGGAACTATATCCATGCTGGTGCCTCGGGTTCGTTCTTGACCGGTACGACCCGAGGGGGGCGTAACGAGATAGAGATCATTGCCGACGTCTCGATGGACCAACTACTGGCTCGGCATTTCGCGGACGAGACCCAGGTGCCGTCGCTGGAGCTCTCCCTTGACCCGCCAAACAACGCCGGCGCTTGCACTGGTAATTTGAGCTGTGTCTACACGCACACACTCTCGTGGCGCAGCGCGACCCAACCCTTGCCGACCGAATGGAACCCACGCGCGGTGTTTGAGACGCTCTTCGGCGACAGTGGCAGCACTGACCGGAATGCCCGTAACGCGCGCCTACGTCAGCACCGCAGTCTGCTCGATTCGGTAACCGACAAACTTGCAGCGCTTCGCCGTGAGTTAGGACCGGGTGATCAGGTCAAGGTGGAGGAGTACACCGAAGCTGTCCGAGACGTGGAACGGCGGATCCAGAAGGCTGAAGAGCAGAGCGGTCTGGAACTCCCAGCGGTTGAGCAGCCGCAAGGTGCCCCCGCGGTCTTTGAAGACCATCTGGACCTGATGCTCGATCTACAGGTACTGGCCATGCAGGCCGACCTGACCCGTGTAATTTCGTTCATGATCGGGAAGGAACAAAGCGCGCGGCCGTACCCGCAGATTGGTGTGCCGGAAGCGCATCATCCGCTGTCACATCACAATGATGTGCCCGAATTAATCGAGCACATGTCGAAAATCAACCGGTACCACACAGAGCTGTTTTCGCGGTACCTTGCGAAGCTGCAGGCTACGCAGGACGGCGACGGGTCGCTGCTTGATCACATGACGATCCTCTACGGGTCTGGTATCTCGAACAGCACCAGACACTCCGGTGTGGACCTACCGCTGATGTTGGCCGGCGGCGGCGCTGGGCGGCTGCCGAGTGGACGACACCTTCGTTTCACCGAGGAGCCGTCGATGGCGAACCTGCTTGTCACTCTGATGGACAAGATGGACGTGCCGGTGGAGCGTATCGGTGGTAGCACCGGTATTCTGCCGATCGACACATTGTCCGGCCTGTTGTAGTGGGATCGGTAGCGCCGTCTCCGGACTCGCCGAAGAAAGCCGAGCGAATGCCACTGTCACGACCCGGCAAAATCGTTGCCGCGCTCCTGCTGCTGTCTCCGTGTTCCGGTGGAACGGCCGGTGCGCAATCTACGGACATCGTCGCCCTAGCAAAGGCCGGTGATGATGCCGCGGTCCACGTGCTTCTTGAGCAGGGCGTGGCAGTGGACGGAACAGCGGGGGACGGGACCACCGCCTTGCACTGGGCGGCTTATCATCAGCAGGCCCAACTCGCGAGTGCGTTGCTGGATGCTGGGGCCAGCGTCAACGCGGCGAACGATCTTGGTGTAACAGCGCTGTGGGTTGCAAGTCAGAACGGGCATGCACCGACCGTCCGGCGGCTTCTGGACGCTGGTGCCGACGCTGGGTTGGCTCTGCTAGCTGGAGAGACAGCGTTGATGGTGGCGGCGCGTTCGGGGGCGGTTGAGGTTGTTGATCTGCTCTTGGCGCACGGGGCTGACCCCGAGGCGCGTGGCACGCGTGGCCAGACTGCCCTGATGTGGGCCGTGGCCCAGCATCATCCGGACGCCGTGGCGCGGTTGCTGGCTGGTGGCGCCAACGTGCATGCGCGATCTGATGTCTGGAGCGAGGTCATGGCGGCGCCGCCGCATGGGCAGCCGGAATACAACCGTGAGATCCCGCACGGTGGCAACACCGCGTTGATGTTTGCAGCGCGCGGTGGTGATGTTGCGTCGGCCAGGACCCTGATCGCCGCAGGCGCCAACGTCGATGATACTGATGCGTGGGGGGTGAGCGCGACGACGCTTGCGGCCCACGCTGGATTCGGTGAATTGGTCGCCCTGTTGCTCGAGGCGGGTGCCGATCCGAACGCCTCGCAAGCGGGGTTTGCCGCGATTCACCCCGCGGTCATGCGACAGGATGAGCAACTTGTGGCGACTTTGCTCGACCACGGTGCGGACCCGAACGCCGTGCTCCGGACCTGGACCCCCATTCGCCGCGCGTCGCGTGATTTTAATTTTGCACCGCCGCTCGTGGGAGCGACGCCGTTCTGGCTCGCGGCGCGCTTCACTGCTCCAGCCGTGATGCGTTTGCTGGCCGAGCGCGGTGCCGACCCACTCTTTGTGCACCATGCCGACTACAAGGAACCGTCCTACTCGCGACCGCGGCAGGAGTCGATTACTGCCTTGATGGCGGCCACGGGGATGGGGGGAGGCCGTCTACGGGCCTGGTTCCCGGTGGACCGTGGTGAGGCCGAGATGCGTGCGCTCGAATCGGTACAGGTTGCCGTAGAGCTTGGGGTGGACCTAAACACCACTGACGCGGACGGACGGACGGCTCTTGATGGTGCTCGGTCGGCTCGCATGAAAACCGTCGCGGATTATCTCGAATCCCGCGGCGCCGTCCCCGGCGGTTAGTAGCTGCGCGACACCGTCGCTGCCCTCTCCGTTTATCTAGTAAAAGGGATCCGTTCGCTCTTGAGCCTACCGGCGGGGGAACGATATCTATTGTAGGGAATTACGGTTTAGGCGGAGCCTGACCTAGCGCTAAACGTTCCTGTCCTCTTGCAACGTGCGGAGATGCTCGACGAATGGTTCGCCGTCGTATTGCTCGTGGTCTTCAATCGGTTCGGTGGTAATGGAGTCGAAGTAACGTTCGAGGACGGTCGCGCGCTCATGCGCCAGCGGCTGCTTACAGAAGCACGTTTCACTCCACCGCACATCCCGGTCGGTAACTACGGCGCGGTGTAGCGAAGCAACGATCTCTTGGCCATCAGGCTCTTGGGCTGCAATGGAACCATCGTGTAGTCGACGACGAAGCTCGCCTGCTGTCTCGGTTCTGAATCGCGCTGTTACTCGATAGATCACAGGTCGTCTTTATGCCGAGTTCTCGGACAGACGAAAAACGTCGTCCAGGCTACCCGGGCTGGCAGGGGCTTAATACCGCTCACGTGGGTGCGCGCCGTGGTAGTTTGTGTTCCTAAGTCCTGAGTGGTTAGTCGGTTCTTCCGTTGAGCACCTTCCGGTTCCACCAGACAATAACCGGGGTCATGACCGCGGTGGGCAACACCCAAGGAACCCACACCGGTTCCATTTGCACGTTCACAACCAATACAGCAGTAACAACGGCTATCGTCCCACCCAGCATATTGGTTAAATGCCTTGCGATGCGTTCCTTCCCTTTTGCCGTCTTGCTTTTGTGAGCGCTGAAATCAGCATAACCAAGGATCA
>DQEK01000273.1 GCA_003533545.1 Acidobacteriota bacterium
GTCCATGCTTTGCGCCCGAGTGATTCTCGGAATCAATTCCATGGAAAAGGCGGTTACGCCAAGGTCCGCCAACTCACCTGCGGAGGCCGGTTCGCTCAGTGGCTCTGAGAAACCGATTATCGTCTGTCCGCTGCGTAGCCGACCGAGGTCGCTCCGTCCGGCCGTCGGATTCGCGCCGAGAGTTCGCACTTGCAGAATTGTTTCGGCCTCGGTGAAGACCTGTTGCCGATCGGTGGCTAGCCGCGCTCCCTTGTTCGCGTAGTCCGCGTCCTGAAACCCCGCCGATTTTCCCGCTCCTGCCTCGACGAGCACCTCGAGGCCGGCCTCTGTCAGTGCGGGCACGACGGCCGGAATTGTGGCGACTCGACGCTCACCAGGAAATGTTTCGGAGGGGATTCCGACGATCATGGGTTGGTCGTTCGCGGCGACGACAGCACCGCGAGTCACCTGTGATCGTACCATATGCCTCGAGTGCTTGGTTGGTCCCGGGTCTGGCCCCACATTTATTGAGGTGACGCTGGCTTTTTACGTTTCTGGACAACGTGCCTGAGGGCGCATACAATGCAGTCGTGCCGTAGAGGGTTTGGGCCGTCGTTTGGCTCTGCGGCCTAGATGATTTTTGGAGGTAATGGAATGAGAGACGCGAGACTTGCAGCGTTGCTCCTAGCGGTTGGCTTAGTCGTCGCGCTACCAGCGCCGGCCGCAGCTGAGGTGCCTGAAAACCCGACATTTCACAAGGATATTGAGCCTATTTTTCAGCGCTCCTGCCAAGTGTGTCACCGGCCCAACAACATGGCCCCGATGTCTCTGATGAGTTACCAAGAGACTCGCCCTTGGGCCCGTTCCATTAAGAATAAGGTTGAGGTCCGCGAGATGCCGCCGTGGCATATTGATCACAAGGTGGGCGTGCAGGGCTTCAAGAACGACCGTTCTCTAAGTGACGATGAGATCGAGACGATTGCATTGTGGGTCGACAGCGGCGCCCCGCGGGGGAACCCGGAAGACGCGCCGTCGCCAGTGGAATTTCAAGAATTTGGCGCGTGGACGATCGAGCCTGACGTTATCGTGAGTTCTCCGCCACATACCGTTCCGGCTGAGGCCGGCGACTGGTGGGGCGACTACATTGTGCCGTCTGGTGTCACGAGCGACCGTTACATCCAGGCGCTCCAGACCAAGGCCGGCGACCTGCGAGTGGTGCATCACGCGTTGACCTACGCGGTCACTGACCCAGACGCAGACTTAAACGACAGTAGTCAAGATGCGTTTCTGAACGAGTACGCCGTGGGCAAGAATGCCGATGTCTATCCGGACGGCACCGGTCGTTTGTTTCCGGCAGACTCGCGCGTGCGGTTTAGCTTTCACTATCACTCGGTTGGGGAGGAAGTAACTGACCAGACCGAGTTGGGTTTGGTGCTCTATCCGGAAGACTACGAGCCGGACCACATTCTGTATTCGCGGCAGCTCGGACAGGCCGGAGAGCTCGATATTCCCGCCGGACAGGTGACGCGACACGACGGTTACCAGAAGATGTATCTGCCAGGGAAACTCACAGGATTTCAGCCCCACATGCATTTCCTGGGGACACGGCAGTGCCTTGAATTGATCTATCCGACAGGCTCGACCGAAATGGTCAACTGCGCCAATTTCGACTTCAACTGGCACATCGTCTACAACTATGAGGACGACGTACAGCCAGTCTACCCGGCGGGCACCACGTTGCACGTAATCAGTTACCACGACAACACCGAGGGTAACCGCGGTAATTCGGACCCGAAGAACTGGACCGGTGGAGGCAGCCGGACAATCGATGAGATGGCGTTCTCTTGGATCAGTTGGCACGATCTAACCGAGGACGAGTACAAGGCCGAGCTTGAAGCAAGAAAAGCGCTAGCCGACAACGACTAGTGTGCAGCTTCGGCGGGTTTCATTGAGGCAGTATCGGCCCTCTGCGGAAGCGACCGTTTCCGCAGAGGGCTTTTGGTTAGAGGCCGGTGGTGTAGGTCGTCTAAGCGGAGTAACCATGTGGGAAGGGAAAGCGGGAAGTGACCATGAAGGTGTTTGACCAGCGGACGATACGGATTGGCTTTGTCGGGGTGATCGCGACGGTTTTGGTAGTCGGTGCTGCATCGAGCACGTGGGCTCAGGTGAATCGACGGGACGTCCCAATCGTGACGCAACCGCAGCAGCGGTTCAATTCCGGACAAGATATCCAACCGATTTTTGAGGGCTGGACTCGGAACGAGGATGGAAGTTATCAGTTCCTCTTTGGTTACCTGAATCGCAACTACGCCGAGAGACCCGAAGTGCCAGTTGGGGAGAATAACTTCTTTTCCCCGGGTGACCCGGACCGTGGACAACCCACCTACTTTTATCCGCGCACTAACCGATATCAATTTGAGGTAACCGTGCCGTCAGATTTTCCGACTGACAGTGAGTTGATCTGGGAGGTAACCCGTCAAGGCAGTACACAGCGCGCCTATGGATTCCTCCAAGCGGACTGGGAGATTGACGTTAACACCATTACCTCCAATGGGCGTACCCAATTTGGTCGCGGCGTGGAGGAGCTGTATGGCAATACCGCTCCGCTCGTGACAGTCGAAGCTAGCCATCCATCGGTCGGTGTCGGCCAGCCGGTGACACTGACGGTACGCATGACTGACGATGCATTGCCAACGGCGCTGCCAGAACGGGACGATGATGCGCAACCTAGGCGTCGCCGAGACCCAACGCTCGTGCCGCCGGACGATGCGCCGGACATTCCGGACAACATTCCTCAATACTCGAAGCCTTACCCGAAGCGTAATCACATGTCGGTCTTGTGGGTGGTGCATCGGGGGCCGGCAGACGCCGAGTTCGAGCCGGCTGGATATCAGGGGTGGGAGGACGGCATGCCCGGTGATGGCTGGACCTCGGGCACATTTGAGACCGCAGTCAGCTTTGATGAGCCCGGCACCTACACGCTGCGTGCCTTTGCTAGTGATGCCATGCTCACCTCTCGTGCGAACGTGACCATCACGGTGACGGAGTAGTTTCCGCAGCAGGACGCTACGACGTTGCTGAGGGGTGGTGGCCGTTGGTCGGGCTCGCCGTTCCCGGGAAGTTTCGCTGGCGCCGAGTGGGGCTCCGCTTTTTTATTCTCTCGTATCTACTGACGATGCGGCTCTCGCGCTCAGAAATACGGTGATCATCAGGCACGCGGCTCCTACCGGTACCAAGAGAATACCCGGCCCCGGGTCCCCGTCGTAGGCCTGTGTCCCGCCCGCGAAGAAACCGCCAGGCAACAGGACGCTCGCGGCCACTAGGCACCAGGAAGCGCGCGCTTGGTCCCTTGGGGCCCATCGTCTGTACAGCCGGAGGCTATGGGCGAAGGCGATGTGCACGAGGCCCAGTAAAGTTCCGTGTGCGTGAGCCAGGGTCCACATCAAGCGACGTGTCTCGTTCGACACGTCGAGGTACAGGCCGATTTTGAAGCCGTGTAGTACCTCAAGCACGAGGCCAAGGGTCAAGAAAACAAGCAGCGACCACCAACCGAACCGGAGGTG
>DQEK01000411.1 GCA_003533545.1 Acidobacteriota bacterium
TTGTGCCGACGGCTCCAGAGGACGGCTACCTGATTGATGTGGACCGGGTGCGAGCGGTGGTGACGGCACGAACGAAAGGGGTACTGGTCGCGTCCCCGGCGAACCCTACTGGAGCTGTGCAGCCGGCAGAGGTCATACGCGAGTTGGCGGGGCTTGGCGTCCCCGTGCTTTCGGATGAGGTGTACGACGGCTTGGTGTTCGACGGCACGACTACGACGTCACCGCTGGGGATGACGGACGACTGCTTCGTGTTTGATGGCTTTTCTAAGCGCTATGCGATGACCGGGTTTCGTCTCGGGTATGTCATTGCGCCGCGTCGTGCCATGCGATCTCTGGTCTCGCTGCAGCAGAATTTGTTCATTTCGGCTGCTCACTTCGTGCAGACCGTCGGTCTGGCGGCCCTTGAACACGGAGAGGCACATCGGCAGATGATGGTGGCCGAATACAAGCGGCGTCGTCGCGTGCTTGTCGACGGTGTCCGCAGCGTGGGTCTGTCGGTTCCGGTTACACCGACCGGGGCCTTCTACGTGCTGGCAGATGCACGTCATCTCGGTGGTGACTCGCTGGGACTTGCGTTCGAACTCCTCGAACGGGCCCATGTCGCGCTCGGACCGGGTCGTGATTTTGGAGAGATTGCGGAGGGGTTCCTTCGGTTTTCATACGCCAGTGCCTACGATGACATCGTTCGGGCGGTTGAGCGCCTGCGTGCTGTGGTTCCCGCTATCGCGACGAGGCGGACATGACCCGACCACATCTCGTCGTCGGCTCGGTTGCCGGGGTCGGAGTGGGTTTGGTGTGGCTATTAAGCTTGGCTGCGCCGGCTGCGGGCCAACCACCGCGTTCTTCCGACCAGGTTGACGTTGCCCGTCTCATCGTCGACGCACGGGTGCTCAATGAGGATGGGGAACCGATGCTCGGCCTCGAGTTGAGTGACTTTGAAGTACGGGTCGGCGGTCAACCGGCGCGTGTTGAATCGGTTCAATGGATCGGCGGAGAGGCGGGAATGAATGTCCCGATACTGGCGGGCAGTCTCGGGGGCGTGCTTGAGCGAACGGCCCGGGGGCGTCTCGTCGTCTTCGTTGTGCAGAAGAGTTTGGATCGGGACCGTTTGGTGGGATTGCTACGTTTGCTGCAGAACACAGGTCGGTTGTTCAGTGCACTGACGCCAACCGACCGGGTAGCGGTGCTGTCGTTCGATTCCCATCTCAAGATTTGGCTGGACTTTACGGATGATCTAGAGCGAGCGCAACGCGTGCTGGCTGACGACGTCATGTTTCGCGAACCGGCCGCACTCGAACCGGGGAGCGGAGTGTCGCTGATGTCGAAGTTGAACCGAGTGTCAGCGGGAGAGACCTACACGATTGAGGATGCGTTGCGGGTTTTGGGCGACGCGCTCGAGCCGTTACCGGGTTCGAAGTCTGTGGTCCTTCTCGGTCATGGTTTCGGAGAGATGACGGTGACGCTCGGTGTTTTCGGTGGGCGACCGACGCGTCGTTACGGGGAGGCACGGGACGCGCTTTATGGGGCCCGTGCCGCGGTTTTCAGCCTTGATGTAACCGATGTTGACTACCACACCTTCGAGCATGGGCTTGAGACCGTGTCCGCCGAGACCGGAGGGTTGTTCGTCCGCACTCGGAACCGCGTCATCGGTGCGATAGAGGAAGTGACCCATGCGCTAGTCGGGCACTACGTGCTGTTCACGGAGCTGCCAGATCTCGATGCCGGAACCCATCGCATTGAGGTCGAGTTAACTCAAACGGACGGGAGTGTTTTCGCCCGGACTATCTACGACCATTAAGGTTCCCAACCGCCGTTTGATGTGTGGGTGAGTGCTACTGACCACGAAACGTCGGGGCACGTTTGTCGAGGAACGCCATCACTCCTTCCCGACCGTCAGGGCCGGTGGCTGCGGCTGCGATCGCCGCTGCTTCCAACTCCATCTGGCTCTCCAGCGTTTCGTTCGAACTTGCCAGCACGAGGCGTTTGGCGGCGGCGTAGGCGCCTGTGGGGCCCTGCGCGATGTGTCGGGCTAGCGTGAGTGCCTCAGTGGCCAGCGATTCATCGTCGACGACGCGGGTGACGAGCCCCCATTCGTGTGCCGCCTCGGCGGTGAGCGACGGATTGAGCAACATCAGTTCCAGTGTGCGCCGCCGACCGATCAAGCGCGGTAGGAAGAAGGTCGAGCTGCCGTCTGGCACTAGTCCGGCCCGCGTGTAGGCCATGGTGAGTTTAGCGGTCCGCGCCGCGATGACTAGGTCGCAGGCCATGGCGAGCGAGAAACCGGCACCAGCGGCAGCGCCCTGCACCGAGGCGATTACCGGTGCTTGCATTCGTGCCAGCCGTGAGATCGCGCCGTGAAGGTCCACGACCATCCGTTTAATTACGCCTGCCAGGTCATCGCCTGCGGCTGCAAACCCGCCGAGATCGCCGCCCGCGCAGAACATTTTCCCCTCGGCGTCGAGGAGCACCACTCGCACCGATGAATCGACATCACAGGCGATCGTTGCTTCGAGCAATTCGTGAGCCATGGTCGCGTTTAGCGCGTTGGCGTTGTCGGGGCGGCGAAGGGTGATGTGGCCGATGCCGTTCTTAATCTTCAGGGTGATGGTGTTGAAGTCCATGTGTGCTCCACAAAACTGGCCAGCGCGGTTAGCGGGGAAGAAACAGCTGGCT
>DQEK01000165.1 GCA_003533545.1 Acidobacteriota bacterium
CGCCAACGCGTGAGGTGTTCGGAAGTCACCATGCAGTGTCCCAATCTGTCCCCACTCCTTAATGAACGTACCATCAGCCGAAAACTTCAAGATGCGTGCGGTGGCACCCGCTTCAAGTCCAGCGGCCATCGCCTGTCGACTGGTCATGCCCTGGCCGCCGTGTCCATCCGACACATAGATACTGCCGTCAGGGCCAGTAATCACGTCGTTCGGCTGGTTCAGCTGGTTCGGGCCGCTGCCCGCCTGACCTGCAGTACCGAGGCTCATCAACAATTCACCTGTGGAGCTAAACTTGTGAACCTGATGCCCTTTCGTCCCTGCTTCGTTCCCCGCGAAGTCGGTCACCCATACGTTACCCTCAGAATCCACGTGGATACCGTGCGGCGTGACCATGATGCCTCCACCGAAGTTGGCCAGCACTTCCCCAGTGTTGCGGTCAAACTTAAAGATCGGATCGACAGGGTTCGAGTCGC
This sequence comes from Acidobacteriota bacterium, assembly GCA_003533545.1. Classification (GTDB taxonomy): domain Bacteria; phylum Acidobacteriota; class Vicinamibacteria; order Vicinamibacterales; family UBA8438; genus DQEK01. The sequence continues at coordinate 474 of DQEK01000165.1, forward strand.
AGTCGATTGCCACTCCCCCACCGAAGTTGCCTGCACCGCAACGTTCGTATGCCCAGACTTGGCCGTCATGCGGGTCGATATCGATACCAGCGGTCGAACCCCACTCACGCCCTTCGGGCAGGTCGCCCCAATTCTCAATCACGGTCGAGGTCGGGTTCGGTATACCCTCACCCGTTATCGGGTTGCCCGCTGCCGCGGCTTCCTCGGTTTCCCCATCTGCAGGTTCCATCTCGGATTCGGTGGCGCAGGACGACAGGCCAAACGCCAGAAAAGCAGTCATGGGTAGCGTAATCATTAGTGCACGGAAACGGGATAACATGGTTCCTCCTTCTTAATACGAAGAATACCCGCAGTCCACACAACGTCATGACTGCGATGTGTTGATTATAGTGTAACTTTGTTAACAATCGTCTTCATGAATCTCTTAAGCCTACCGATAATAAACGATGGGAGGATTAACCTGAAACACGTCAAAATCCTGACCGCTAACAAGAGGTCCCGCATACCCAGCCGCGCGCACCTCTTCGACTAACTCCTCGTCGCCAACTCCAAAATACAACTGATGGTATAGCACCAAGGTTTTAGGACGGCCCGTATTCGCAATCCGTGCCACCTGCGCGGGAGAACTATAGGCGGACCGGTGATAACGCTGCCAATCGTCGGTCCGGCGAGATAGACCGCGCTTGGATTCTAGACTGGTTAAGACAGGCTTCCCTCCAAGTCACTGAGACCGAAGTTGCTGCCATGCAAGTCCAGGGCGGTCCACGCGAAATTGCACGAAACGCCGGTGCTCAACCTCAGTGACGTAGGCCGTTCGCCCATCCAGACCACCCAGGCAAATATTACTGGGGCGCGCACCAAGAACATCGATCTCTTGGAGAATCCGACCACTGGGTGACATCTTTACGACCGTGCCTGCACCATGACGGGTGACATAGAGATTGCCATCAACGTCGCTCCGCAGTCCATCGAGACCATGATCAGCAAACCGTATAACAATTCGTTGACCAGAGATCGTTCCGTCAACGTCAATGTCAAACGCCCAGACCACGCGTTCGTTACTCCCACCCACATATAGCGTACGTCCATCCGGGCTCACTTCAATACCATTGGTCGTCCCTAGATCGCTAACGAGTCGGGTTGCGTTGCCGTCAAGTCCGATCCGCCAAATCTGCCCGCTTCCTTCAGTCCAGTTCGGATCACTCGCATAAATCACGCCACCAGGTGCCATGGCAAGGTCATTCGGCTGATTCATATTCGGGTTATGTGAATAGATCGTGATCGCGCGACTTTTCTGTTGAACCTTGAACACATTGTGTCCCACATAGTCCGCCACATACATTTCTCGCTGCGGACCAAACCGAATGCCATTCCCGACACTGCCCTGTGGTAACTCCAGATAGATCTCACCTGATCCGTCTGGTCGAATCCTGCCGACTGTTCCTTGTCGCTCATAGTTGACGGCATAGACACTACCGTCCACATCACAGGCAGGACCTTCAATACCACTGGTGAACACTCCAACTTCTGTCAGGGGCGTCGCAATAAACAAGGGCGATGGAGCCGCTGCTTGTCCACTCACCGCGGCAACCATAACGACCGGAAAAACGAAGATGCACCCCAGGTCACTGCTGAATCTTTGTCGACATCTCATTCGTGCTCATTATGTACCAAGAGGCCATCTCACGTGCCGAAGGACGGAAGCGAGGTAAATTTGTGTAACATTAGAGCTAGAATAAGAAAACGAGATGTCAACACAGCTCGCACTGTGGCAAAAACTTCTTTCGCCTGAAACTAATGACGTCTAGTCACTCGATGATCACGCTTGACCGCACGGGAAATCTCCCCGCTAGCAAGGTCTTATTGAGCAGCCTATTGTTGAGTCTATTGCTGGGACTCAGCGCAAGTGCCGAACAAGAGATCCGCCTTGACCTCGAAGAGAATGCAGGCCTTTTTCTGCCCGAGGGTTTTGAAGCTGAAGCTCTAGTCAACCGACTTGACGGCCAAGTCAGGCATATCGCCGTGAACGACAATGGTGATGTGTATGTCAAGCTGCGCGAAGCACATGAAGATTATGGCAATGCGGTCTTGCGGGATACGGATGGAGATGGCCGCAGTGACGACATCAAATATTTTGGGAAGTATCCGATCTATGGCCGCTACGGGACAGCTATGCGGATCCATAAAGGCTATTTGTATTTCAGTTCGCAAAAGACAGTCTATCGCCAAAAATTACGCTCTGGCGAGATGGTGCCGGAAAGCGAACTTGAGGAAATCGTCATAGATCCCAATGAACCACCTGCACGCGAACATGTGGGA
>DQEK01000237.1:0-1820 GCA_003533545.1 Acidobacteriota bacterium
CCAAGCGTTCAGCGATTGGGTGCCTAAAAAATAGAGGTTGTCGAATACCTTAGCAGGCGCGGCGTACCAGTCCGACCGCGGGGGAGCCTCGCGTCGCACCGGCCGCGTCGCAGCGTTAGGGGATCGGGTACGCGGACGCTGTGGGGCACGGCACAGATATTCGAAAAAGCGCGGGTGGTCCGTACCGGCCGCGACGCGTGCGGCTTCGGTGTGACGGGCCACCTCTGGTGAGTCCGACGGCTGCGCGAGCGTCGATGACGCTAGCCCAACGCCAAGCGCGAGTCCGGCCGCCATGCACAAAGGTAGTGTCGTCGAGGTCTGGGTCACGTTGGTCCTCCAGGAGCCGTGAAGCTTCGATTATCGCAACCGCAGGTCGGACCGACTAGTCAATTCGTGAGCGAGTGCTGTCCCCTCGCTGCATTCAGATAACATCATGGGGTGTTTATCACTTACGTTGGACTTACTCTTCGATGAGCGCGACCACCGCTGCTAGGGTCGCTAACCCCCTTCGCCGCAATATCGCCATCGTTGCGCACGTTGATCACGGCAAGACCACGTTGGTCGATGCCCTCCTGCACCAGAGCGGTGTATTTCGTGCCAACGAACGCGTGGCAGAGCGCGCGCTCGACAACATCGATCTTGAACGTGAGCGTGGGATCACGATCATGGCCAAGAATACGGCCATCCGCTATCAGGACTTCGTAATCAATATTGTCGACACGCCCGGGCACGCTGATTTCGGCGGCGAGGTTGAGCGGACCCTTACGATGGTGGACGGCGTGTTGTTGCTCGTCGACGCCTCCGAAGGGCCGTTGCCACAGACGAGGTTTGTCTTGCGGAAGGCGCTCGAACAGGGCCTGCCGCCGGTCGTCGTCATTAACAAGATCGATCGAAAAGACGCCCGTCCAACAGAGGTGCTGAACGAGGTGTACGACCTCTTCATCGATCTCGATGCCAACGAGGAACAGATCGATTTCCCGGTCTTGTACGCAAATGCCAAAGCGGGCACCGCTAGTCTGAAGGCGACCGAGTCTGGACGGGATCTCCGCCCGTTACTCACCGCGATCGTCGATCGGATACCGCCACCGGTGGGGGACCCCGACGCTGGGCTGCAGGTGCTGGTGGCCAATCTCGATTCGAGTGATTACCTCGGCCGCATCGCGATTGGTCGTGTGGTCAATGGGCGCGTCGCGGTTGGAGACGCCGTCGCGGTGTCCAAGCTCGCCGGTAACGTGGAGTGCACGCGGGTTACGAAGCTCTACGTCTTCGAAGGTCTGCAGCGGACCGAGGTGGCGACCGCCGCGGCGGGTGACGTTATCTGCCTCGCCGGGATCGACAACATCACTATCGGTGAAACGATTACCGCTCCGGACGACCCACAACCGATTGCACCCTTACACGTCGACGAACCAACCGTCTCCATGATCTTCGGGGTCAACACGTCGCCGATGGCGGGTCGAGACGGAAAGTACGTGACGTCGAGAAACCTGCGGGAGCGGCTGGCGCGAGAGTTGGTTGGCAACGTGTCGATTCGCGTGGAAGATACCAATTCGCCGGAGCAGCTGAAGGTGGTCGGGCGCGGCGAGTTGCAGCTGTCGATTCTCATCGAGATGATGCGCCGCGAGGGCTACGAGCTACAGGCATCGCGGCCCGAGATCGTGACCCGCGAGATCGACGGGCAGACAGTTGAACCGGTCGAGCACCTTGTGATCGACGTGGCCGAGGACTACCAGGGTGTGGTTATCGCTCAGCTGGGCAATCGCCGGGCGACGATGACCAAGATGGTCAATCACGGGAGCGGCCGCATCCGGATGGAATTC
>DQEK01000237.1:2205-7836 GCA_003533545.1 Acidobacteriota bacterium
ACTCGCGGTACGGGCATCATGAACCACCTGTTTGATGGGTGGGAGCCGTGGCACGGGCCTATCGCGGCCCGCCCGACGGGCGCGCTGGTTGCCGATCGGGTAGGGAAGTCGACCGCGTATGCGATCTACAACTTGCAGGAGCGCGGGGAGATCTTCATTGGTACGGGTACACAGGTCTACGAAGGCATGATCGTCGGCGAGAACGCTCGTCCCGCGGACATGGACGTCAATGTTACGAAAGAAAAGAAACTTACCAACATGCGTGCGGCGACCGCCGACGACGCATTGCGCCTAGTGCCTCCGCGCTTGCTCAACTTGGAGCAGTCGATCGAGTTCATCAACGACGACGAACTGGTTGAGGTGACTCCGGGCAACATTCGTCTTCGCAAACGCATCCTTGCTGCGAACCAGCGCCCGAAGAAGGAGGGCTAGCGGGCGACTGTGGTCAGCCAACAACACCCCGCAGAGCGTGCGGAGACAGCGTCGCGTGCGATATCATACGGGCACTATTTCCATGTGATTTGCTCCCGGTCTGGCAATTGGGTTTCAAGGAGGTTTCCGTGAAACGTCTCATTATCGCCGTGGTCCTCGTGGTTCTCGCCGCGCCTGCATCCGCGCAGGAAATCCCGTATGTTTCGGTGCCGAATTTCTTGAAGTACCCGCCGACGATGAATCTCGGGGAAACGCTAGCAGTGGCGGAGAATTCAAAGGGCCACCTGATTCTGTTGAACCACCCGGGCAGCTCCACCACCGGACCGCTGTTCGGTAACGCCACGACCAATTTGCTGGAGTTCGACGACCAGGGGAACTTCGTGCGCGAGATCGGCCAGAACGTGTATGGCTTCGGCTACGGGCATTCGGTCCGTTTCGACAATGAGGATAACCTCTGGGTGGTCGATAAGGGCACGAACGCCGTTACCAAAATTAACCCCGCCGGTTATGTCGTGTTGAACCTCGGGCGCCGGCCTGAAGGGTTCGACGAGTATGAGCATGTGCCTGCTAGCCAGGCGCGTGCCGTGGATGGATATTTCGGCGGACCGACCGATGTTGGGTGGGATCCCGAGGGCAACATCTACGTGAGTGACGGCTATATCAACTCGCGGGTCGGCAAGATGGACAAGTGGGGCAATTGGCTGGATTCGTGGGGCAGCTATGGTTCTGAGCCCGGACAGTTCCGTTTGCCGCACAACCTGCAGGTGGATCGCCAGGGCAACGTGTACGTTGCCGACCGCTCCAACCGGCGAATTCAGAAATACGACAGTGAGGGGAATCTCTTGAAGTCGATCGTCATGGCTGTTCCCTTTGACAAGAACTACCAACCGGTACTCGGCAATCCGAATCCGAACGCTCCTGACGAGCACGCGCCCTGGACGCTGTGTATTTCTGGTGGTGATACGCAGTATCTGTTCGCGTCGGACGAGAATCCCGGACGGATTTATAAGATGACGCTCGACGGTGAGATGCTGGGGTGGCTCGGTGAGTCCGGTCGCGGACCTGGGCAGTTCAACTGGATCCACGGGATTTCCTGCCGTGACGAGAACACGCTGTTCGTGGCGGACATGAATAACTGGCGCGTGCAGAAATTGTTGCTCAATCAAAAGGCTCGCACGTCGAACGATTAGTAGACGAACTGCTGCACTAGTCGAAGAAACGTTCGCTGGACCAATGGGCTCCAGGTCGGTGGCCGACAGGCTCGTATTGCGATTCTTTGTGCCGACGGCCTGGAACGTCCATGACTGAATTCCTAGGGTCGGTGTTCCCAAACCGCCCGCGGCGGTCTGCTAGCGTGAAGATTCGTTTGCCGACCGCGTAATTCCCAAAAAGCTAGCCAGGACACGGGTTGACCGCCGCGTTGGCTCGACGTTGTCTGCCCGGTTGTGGCCAACATGGGTGCATTGCGCAGAGATGCACTGTTTTTGAGATCCAGTCTCATTTTAATTGACGACCGAACCAGTCGCATATATAGTGGCGATTCCAAATTGAGATCCAGTCTCATTTTGGGTATGTTGTGAACGGCCTGCATCTGCTTGGACGTTGGATTCGAGCGGACAAAAAAGGCCCGCGGGTGCGCTTACACCAGCGGGCCAGCTGAACGGTCGTTTGCCGCTTCCTTTGGACCAGGTTGCGAGACGTGTCGACGTGTCCAGCGACCCCATTGTAGGGGTGCTCGTCATGGCGCGCAACCACAACAACGGGGAACGACGCCTTGGCGGAGAAACGACGACTAATTGCCGATGCAGCTACTGCCATCGCGTTCATGATTCTGCTGATTTTTACAGCGGTCAGTGCGTCGGCGCAGGAACGACCGGATGATGCGATATCGGAGGCAGAGACAAAGGTTGAGTCGCCAAGTGAGTCGCTCATTGTGCCTGAGGCTGGCGAGCAACAACCGGATACAGCGGAGTTGCGACGTCGCCTTGACGTGCTCGCTGCGGAAGTGGAACGGATGCGGAGTGCAGAAGACGCCCCCGTGGATGTCGAGCAAGCTCGGAGGCTCGGGTTAGCTCCGTCGGCGGCGGCCGCCTATGGCCGTGATCGAGGGGTATCGATTGCTGGCTACGGGGAAATGCTGATAGAGAACTATGCAGATCAGAACGAAGGTGGCGAGGCGACCGGCGCAACAACGAAGTCTGATTTTTTGCGCGCGATTCTTTATGCCGGGTACCGGTTTAATGACAAGTTCCTCTTCAACTCGGAAATTGAAGTGGAACACGCAAAAGAAATTTACGTTGAGTTTGCGTATCTCGACTATCAAGCCACTGAAAATTTCGGCGTGCGCGGTGGCATGTTGCTAGCTCCGATGGGATTGGTGAACGAGTTCCACGAACCAACGGTGTTCATGGGGGCCGAACGGCCGGTGACCGAGAACAAGATCATTCCGTCAACTTGGCGCGAGAACGGTGCTGGGATCTATGGGACATCGGATTGGGTTTCATTTCGTGCGTATGTGATGAATGGATTCAATGGGGCCAAGTTTTCATCAGGTGGGGTCCGTGGCGGCCGGCAAAAGGGTGGGAAGGCGAAAGCGACCAGCATGGCGTTCACGGGGCGGCTAGACATAACACCGACGCCAGGTGTGTTTTTTGGTGCGAGTGTGTACAGCGGAGACTCGGGACAGGGCGAGGTCGCTGTGGACGACATTGAATATGGTGTCCGAACGACCATCTTTGACTTACACGGTCAGGCGCAGGTTCGAGGATTTGATCTCCGCGGTGTTTTTGCTAGAGCTCAGCTTGGCGATGCGGCGCAGCTGAATACGAAGCTCGGAAAGAGCGGCACGAGTGGCGTCGCCGAGCGCATGCAGGGTTCTTACATCCAAGTTGGTTATGACGTGTTGTCGCAGTCAATGTCCGCTGGCGGTGTGGCGCTGACCCCGTATCTTCGTTATGAGGTAGTCGACACACAAGATCAGATGCCGGCCGGCTACGCGCGCAGCCTGTCGACCGATAACACGTACATTACGGCTGGGGTCGAATTGAAGCCGATCCCGAACATCGTGGTGAAGGTTGATCACGCGTGGGTGAGCAATGACGCCGAAACAGGCGTCAATCAGTTCAATGTCAACATGGGTTACGCGTTCTAGGTTATGACGGGCTCGCAAAGGGGTTCGAATTGTTCGTTCGCCACGACTCGCTCTCCGCGGGAGGCGTGGCATCGGGAGGCTCTGAGCGCATGGTGATGCGTCGAGTTCTTACTGTGGTGGCCCTGCTGTGGTTACTCGCCCCTAGGGTCGCTCTGGCTCAGGGAGGAAGCATCTCCCGGGAAGAGGCGTTGTCCGGTGTTTTTCCGGGGGCGGTCATTAAAGCTGAACAGGTGTTTTTGACAAAGGAGCAGATGTCCAGAATCGGTGAGCTTGCTCGGGTAGATGTGGAGAGTGGTTTGATCGCCCGTTACGTGGCGACGAAGGGGGACGAAGTTGAGGGACGGGCGTATGTGGACACTCATATTGTGCGGACCAAACGAGAGAGCTTGCTGATTTCGCTGACTGCCGACGGGGCGGTTAAGCGGATCGATGTTACGGCGTTCCTTGAGCCGTCCGAGTATCGGGCTAATGGGCGCTGGTTGCGACAGTACGACAACAGGCATCTTGATGACGATTTGCAGGTTCGACGGGCAATCCGGTCGATTGCCGGCGCTACTTTGACTGGAAGTGCGACGAATGCGGCGGTGCGACGGGTTCTTGCCACCGACCAGGTCCTCGAGGGCGGGGGAGGGGCGACGCCATGAGCATGCAATGGTGGGAGCGATGGGCCTTCAACGGGTTCCATGCCCTCGTGGCGGTTACTGGATTTGTTTATCTCTACATGAAGTATGCCATGGTGACTCTCGACCCGTTCGCGGTTGTTAACCATCCGTGGCAATCGATGACGCTCTCTCTACACCTACTGGCCGCGCCCGTGTTCGTTGCGTTTTTCGGCATGCTGTTCCGGTCCCATACCCTGCGGAAACTCGCCTCACCGCAAGCGGGAAATCGACGTTCAGGCTGGATGTCGCTCGTCAGTTTTTCGGCGATGGCGTTGTCCGGCTACCTGTTGCAGGTGGTGTCCAATCCGTCCTGGCTGACGGCCGTCGTCTGGGCGCACGTGTTGACCAGTGTCATTTTCGTGGCCGGCTATAGCCTGCACCTGATCATCGGGTGGAGGATGAATCGCGTTTCAACCGGTGTGGACTCGTTGTCGGAAACGGTCCGCGCCTCCTCATGACGCCCGCGAAGACGGCAATTTTCATCTGCTTCTTCATCTACTGTCAGACGCTGGTAGCCGCAGGACCAGACAGGGTTGAGCGGGTGGTTTATTTGATGGGCACACGCGTCACCCTGACGGTCGAAGCGGATCAGCGCGCATTGGCTGTCCGCCAGCTTGAGCGGATGGTGCAGAGCCTGGAGACGACTGAAGCCGCACTTAGTACCTGGCGTGCCGAGAGTGCGCTCAGCGTGGTGAACCGGCATCCAATCGGTCAGCCGGTCGGGCTTCCCTCGGCGGTGTGCTCGCTGTGGTCTGGGTTGACCACTTGGCATCGAGTTACCGCTGGTGCGTTCGACCCAACGGTCGGCGCGTTGAGCGAGGTCTGGGGACTGCGGAGCGGGGGCCGGCGTCCGACGACCGATGAGCTTGAGTCGGCTCTCATGTTGACCGGATTGAAACACTTCGAGTTCGACCCTCCCACTTGCCGTCTCACTCGTCTGGCCGATGCGACTCTTGACGCTGGTGCGTTCGGAAAAGGTGAGGCGCTCCGCCGGTTGCAGTCGGAATTCCGTGAGCACGCTCCCTGGAGGGTCGACATCGGGGGACAGATTGCGGTGTCCGACGAATCGCCCAAGCGCCGGTGGCATGTCCCCGTCGCGCATCCGAGCCGCCGCGCCGAGTCCGTCGTCGAACTTTGGCTCGACACCGGGTCGCTCGCAACGAGCAGTGTCTCCGAGCGGTCCTTTGAGGTTGAGGGTGAGCGGATTGGTCATATCGTTAACCCGCGGACCGGTCAGGTCGTCTTTCGGACCGGTTCAGTTACGGTCTGGCACGACGACCCGTTCGCGGCTGACGTCCTGTCAACAGCTCTGTTCGTGATGGGCATTGGGGAAGGGTTCCGCTACGCCGAGACCCACGGCCTGGCGGTCCTCTTTCTTTCGCCTTC
>DQEK01000237.1:8169-8750 GCA_003533545.1 Acidobacteriota bacterium
CCTACTGGCGAGCACGCGCCACCGGTCGCTCGTCCCAGTCCGGCGTTTGTCACGAAATTCTGGCCGAGTGGCGACGGCGTTGCGCGCTCCGGAACGGCACTCTCCGACGTCCCACAGGTCGTTCCCTAACTACGTTCCTTGTGCTCATCGGCGGTGGTCAGACTCGTGCCCTCTTGTGTCAGGTGGGGGTTGGGCCGGGAATGCTTGCTCAGTGGCCCTGTCCGGTCTACGATCCACTGGTAAGGAGTCTATGTACGCCACGGTCACTCGGATTTTTGGGTCAACGCTACCCGCGTCTATAGCCTGCTGGCTGGGCGTGGTCAGTCTCTCTCAGGCGCAGCCAGCGTCTGGAGCGGAGGAGCAGTCCGCCTACCGCGCGCTACTCGATGAGTACTGCGTCAGCTGTCACAATCAGGCGTTGGTCGAGGGTAGCGGCACTGCCCGTACGGCTTTGGTTTCCCAACTCAGCGCGGTCGGACTGACCCTTGATACCCTCGACCTGTCGGCCGTAGGAGGGGCAGCGGCCCATTGGGAGCAAGTGGTGCGGAAGCTGCGCTCCGGTCTCATGCCGCCGGCCGGCC
>DQEK01000369.1:0-2894 GCA_003533545.1 Acidobacteriota bacterium
TGAAGATCTGGCGCATGGCCAATTGCTTGTCGTCCAATCCTGTCAGATGACCGAGACTGTGATAGGGCAGCGTGATGAGCGAGGCCGGCTCAGCGAGTGTGAAGTCCCGAAAATCGGCCTCAAACGTCCTAACCTGTTCACCAACTCCCGCCCGTTCCGCTCGCGCACGGCACAGACGGAGCATCGCCGGCGAGGCGTCGATTCCGGTGACCTGCACCCCTCGCTTGGCTACCTCCACAGCGATCCGGCCATCTCCCACCCCCAGTTCCACCACTGGTGGATCGGCGGCAACACAGGCATCGACGTAGAACGGCAAGTTCGCGCGCGTCGATGTCGCGGTGTCGGTCCAAATAGCGTAGATGTCCGCGAAGCGGTCGTATTCAGGGCGCACGCGCGCGTGTGCGGTTGATGCCGTCGACAAGACCATGTTTTCGCGTGCAGATACCGAGAGGGCTAGTTCTCTGTCTTCGTCCGACTACTGCTTGCCTGTTTGACGATCGCGTCTGCGTCAATTTGCAGGAGTAGTCGATCCGCTACCAGAACGTCGGCGGCGTCAGACACCGCTTTCACGTAGGCAGCGTGTGTTGGATACCGTTCGTCGAGTGATCGCCGAGGGTCACCGGTCCCCTGACGCTCGGTTTGCGTGGATGCGAACGGAATGAATGAGCCGGTGCCGGCGCATTGCTGGTCTTCCGCGAATCCTTTCCGTCGCAGGTTCCAGCCGGTATGGGTTCCAATGGGCGCCGCTAAGGTGGGATGCCGCACGCCGTCGGTCATGTTGCCGTCGACATCGGTCCTAGCGACTAGCACGGTGTAGGCGGCCCCCTGCATTGGTGGCATCGAGCGGTGGTCATGTAGGTGCAACGGGTTGTACGACCCCGAATAGGTCACGCCCGGAATCTTCGGAAACGCCACAGCGGAAGCGGTGACGAGTCCGCCGTTGGCCACCGTCGGGAACCGACTCGGCGGCGGAGCGATGTCCTTGGCGACCCAATCGTGAAGCGCAAGACTGAGGGCGACGCGAGTCTGTCCCAGGTTCAAGGGGTTACCCAGGTTCTGACAGAAACCCCTTCTGGTCGTTGCCACGTGTACGCCGGGCCCACCACCGTGCTGAGTTCCCGCGATCAGGTAAACCCGCACGTTGTCCGGGAGATCGATGTGGCCGCCGCGTGGGTCGGTCACGATTAACGAGGACCGCGCTTGCCACAATTCGGCCTCGCCGTCGCTGTGAATAATTTTCGGGCAGGTGTTTGAGGCGGTGCAGCGCTCTTGCAGCCCGTCGGTCCGCCCGCTGATCGGGTCGGTTAACGTGGTGTAGGTGAACGGAAACTGGTCGCCAGGGTAGTTGTGGTCTTCGTGCTGCTTTTGCCACCGGCCGGGTTGCCCGAACTGGTAGTTCGTGAAGGTTTTTCGCGACCCGGCAATGTTGGGATGAATGCCGTCGAACACGATCCGACCAGAAACATCTTCATTGAAGCCCTGATAGAGGAAATCTCGAATCATCCGCCCGCTCTGAGATATCCCGATCGAGGTCACGGCATCTGGCAGTCCCTCGTACGCCAGCGGATTTGCGTGGCCACTGCCGTCAGATTCTTGATAACGCAGGAATGAGATTGCATCGCGCATGGCAGCGAAACCGAGCCCCAGCACGATGGGATTCTTCGCTTGATAGATGAACTCGTAGATCGCACCGCCATCGAAACCAGCGGGCTTTGCGATCTCGACTTCGCGCTCGCTGACGTAGTGCCAACTTAGATCGGCTGGTGCTTTCCGGGTGCCGCCTTGGGTGGTGCGGACCGAAAGCATGGCTCCAGCAGCGTCGAGTGAGGCAGCCGGATAAGTCAGCGTTCGCCGGGACCGCGGTTCGGCATTGTTGAAAATGAATTCCTCGAGCGCGGGACCGACGACTGGGGACCCGTCAGCGTGCTGTGCAACCGGCAGGTAGGCGACGATGTTCGTATCGTTCGGAATGAGGTCTCCCTGCCAGCCAACGCGCACGAAAGCGAATCCGTGTTCGAGTAGTGCCCGTTCGGCGGCTCCGGCGCCGCCACGATTCGAAACCGTGTGGTAGAGGCCGCGGTTCCATTGACTCATGTCTACTGGCCGGTAGATTTCAACCGTGGCGCGATACTCGACTCGGCCCGCATGGTTCCGCGGCGCACGGTCAAGGTTCACGATGTCGGCGTGCCGAGGGTCAGACGGGTCGACCGATCCCTCCACGATGCCGCGTAAGCGCTCGTATCGCCCGACATCACCGAAGCGTTGACCATCAAGGGCCGGCGATTCGACGACGTTCAGGTCGAACCGGGTGATCTGGGCGTGCACCGCGGCGGGTAGCAGCAGAGTAATGGCGATTGCGGCGACGAGCTCTGACGTGAATCTGGCCATGGAACCTCCCCAACGAGACTCATCATATCGTGCACCGGTGCTGACCGTCCCCGTTCGGTGGTGGGAAGAGGTATCCTTGACCATATCGATACTGGAGGGTCCATGAGAACGCGTCTATGCTCTGCGGTGCTGTTGGCTTTCACTGGCGCGATCGTTGGCGCTTGTAGCGTCGGCGAGGCCACCCTTGCTCCGGCGCCAGGCGACGCGTGTGCAGCCATCGCCGGGACGTCGCTCGGGCTCCCGTACACGACGTTCACGATCGCCGAAGAAGTTGCGGCTCCGTTCACGCCGCCAGAGACTTTCTCGTCGCGTGGGTTCGTGGTCGAGGACGGGGCGTTCTGCCGCGTCGCTGGTACCGCGACGCCTGAGGAGGGGTCTGAGATTAATTTTGAGGTGTGGTTGCCGCATGCGGACGCGTGGAATGGACGGTTCCAAGGGATCGGCTCCGGTGGGTCGGCCGGAGCAATTCGCTACCCGCAGTTGGCCGTTGCTGTCCAGAACGGTTA
>DQEK01000369.1:3280-16810 GCA_003533545.1 Acidobacteriota bacterium
AGTTGGTCGCTCGGGCACCCCGTCAGGCTGATTGATTTCGGATACCGCGCGCAGCATGAGGCGACGGTCGCAGGCAAAGCGGTGACCCGGGCCTATTACGGTCGCGATGCTGACCACGCCTACTTCGTTGGCTGCTCGCAGGGTGGACACCATGCCCTCATGGAGGCGCAGCGTTTTCCAGACGACTACGACGGGATCGTTGCGGGGGCGCCAGCGAACTACTGGATCGGGCTGATGACTGGGGAACTTTGGTCAGGGTTGGCGACGACCAAGGACCCGGCTCAGGACCTTCCACGGGAAAAGCTTCCGGTGCTGGGAGCGGCCGTACTTGAGGCGTGTGACGCACTCGACGGACTCGAAGATGGTCTCATCGATGACCCGCGGGCCTGCGCATTCGACCCTGCCGTGCTGCGGTGCGATGGCGCCGATGGCGCTGACTGTTTGACCGCTGGCCAGGTAGCGGCTGCCCGCGCGATCTACGCGGGACCCTCTCGCCCCAGCACGGGAGAGCAGTTGTTTCCAGGCTATGCGCTGGGAAGTGAGTACTTCGAGCAGCCGGGAGGTCGTGGTGGGTGGGGGGCTTACTGGGCGGGCATCACGGAGCCCGGTGGCAGCACCGCCGATTTCATGCGTTATAGCGTATTTAAGGACCCCGACTACGATGTGTTGGAATTTGATTTCGACGCCGACTGGGACCTTGCCAACAATCGGCCGATTGGAAACGACCAAACGTTGGGTTCGGCGCTGAACGCCATCGATCCCGATCTGTCGGCGTTCAAGGCCAACGGGGGCAAGTTAATCAGCTACCATGGCTGGGCTGACCCACTGGTAACTGCCAACCTCGCGGTGCGCTACTACGAGAGCGTGATTGCCGAGCAGGGTGGTATTGATCAGACGACAGACTTCTATCGACTGTTCATGGCGCCCGGAATGGCGCACTGTCGTGGTGGACCAGGTCCGGACCGGTTCGATGCGGTGACTGCGCTTGAACGCTGGGTTGAGGACGGAATCCCGCCGGACCAGATCGTAGCCTCCAAGATGGTTGACGGGGACGTGACCCGGTCGCGCCCACTGTGTGCCTTTCCACAGGTGGCGCGCTACACCGGGAGCGGCAGTGTTGACGATGCGGCGAATTTTGCGTGCGTCGACGCAGACTGACCCTGCAACCCATTGGCCCTGACCTGCGAGTCGAATGTAGGGGGTGCGGGCAAGGCGGGGCGTTTTGACCCGGCCAGGAGCTCGGAGCCGTAGCTTCCATCCCTCCTCGTATCACCGCTAGCCGGCGGCCAGCGTGCTGCACTTCGTGTTATTTCCGAAGATGGGCGGTGACTGCCGGTGGTTAGTGCCTTTTTCAAGATTCACGGCGATGCGGACCCTGGGTGTGGCGACTCTCGTGATGTTTTTCGCCGTGGCCGTTGCGATTTCGGCCGAGGGGCAGAGCGAGTTGCCATCGCCCGTCATTGGCACCATCGAGGTTGTCGCCAACGAAGTCTTCGACGAACCTTCCGGGGGATTTGCAGCTTTCTACCGGGCGGCCAACAAGATCCATATCAGCACCCGTGAGCGGATCATCCGGCGCGAGTTATTGTTTGCAACTGGTGATCCGGTGGACGCCGAACGCTTGGAGCAGACCGAGCGGAACCTCAGGGCCCTTTCGTTTCTTCGGGATGCACGGGTCGAGGCTGTCCCGGTTGACAGTGACGGCGACGGGCAGCCCGAACGCGTCGACGTTCGGGTCGTGACATGGGATACGTGGTCACTGACTCCACGCATCGATGTCGAGCAGGTCGACGGTCGTACGATCTGGGAAGCCGGGGTGTCTGAAAACAATCTTCTCGGGCTCGGCAAATCGGTCGCGGCGTGGCACCGAACCGACCTCGACCGGACAACGGACCGGGTGTTGTACCGTGACCCGCAGCTA
This sequence comes from Acidobacteriota bacterium, assembly GCA_003533545.1. Lineage (GTDB taxonomy): Bacteria > Acidobacteriota > Vicinamibacteria > Vicinamibacterales > UBA8438 > DQEK01. The sequence continues at coordinate 5,202 of DQEK01000369.1, forward strand.
GCCGGGTCCCGATTTTCGCTCACGGCGTCGTTGGCGGACCTGAGCGATGGTGACGAGGAGTATTTTTCGCTCACGCGCCCTTATTTTTCGTTGGAGGACACGTGGGCATTCTCCGTGGGTGCCGGCGCATTTAGTCGGCGTGACCCGCTTTTTGAGGACGGGCGTGAGATCGACCGCCTCAGGCATCGTGGCCAGTGGGGCGATTTGGAGTTCGGCCGGTCGGTTCGGCGGCGTCCGACCAGTGCGCTTCGTTTTCACGTCGCCTACCGGACCCGCGAGGAGCGCATCGGCAGTGACACCCGCGATTTCGGTATCGTGGAAGTAGGCATCCGGTCCGTTGAGCATCGCTTTACGCGTCTCACGCACGTCAACCGGTTCGAGGCGACTGAAGATTTTAACCTTGGTGCGCAGTCGTACGGCACAGTGGGATTGTCGACGCCGGCCCTAGGTGGCGGTGAGGGTCGGGTGACCTCCGCCGCGGCCGGCCACTCGCGAGGGGTTGCGTTCGGCCCGGGCCACTTTCTCGTTGCCGACATGGCGGTCGTTGGCCGTCACGAGGGCCGCTGGGTCAACGCGCTGACACTGGCGAGAGCCCGCTACCTCCGCAAGCACGCGACCCGTCACTTGTTGATCGGTCGGGCCGAGTTCCAGTGGGGGCATAATTTGGACCCTGAGGTGCAGCTGCTCCTTGGAGCCGAGAGTGGGTTGCGAGGCTACCCAACTCGGCAGTTCGCCGGGACCCGGTCACTACTGGTGAGCGCTGAAGAACGTTGGTTCGTGGCAGACGACGTCGGACAAGTGTTTTCGTTGGGAGTAGCGGCGTTCGTTGACAGCGGGTTCGTCTGGCCCGAGGGCGAGAGTCTCAGCCTGTCGGATCTCAAGACGGCCGTTGGTATCGGCCTCCTGGTCGGAAGTAACCGTCTCTCCTTGGTGGGCGACGGCGTGCGCCTCGATGTGGGCTACGCGGTTACATCGGTGAGTGATGTGAGCCGGTGGGTTTTCAATTTCGGTTCGGACATCGAATTTTGACCGAGTTCTGCAGTGTGGGTGCAGGTCGAGGCCACTCGACGAGTTCGGCGAAGGCATAGACGACAAACGATTTTGGGACAGCCGTATGTCGGTCATATCAGGATGTTGGGAACGCGCATCTTCAGAAGCGGAACCGTAAGCCGAAGGTCGGGATGCGGGGGAAGCCTTGCCCGGGTTCCTCGAAGAGTGTCGGCATGGTCGAGCGTGGGTTGTAAGCGAGGCGGGGCTCCAGGGTGACGGCGTTGTCTCGGCCGAGTAGATTGATGACCTCGATGTAGAGCGACCAGCGACCGGTCGGGCCGCCACGTTGGTAGGTCGCGCGAAGATCGACCCGTGCGTAGGGTGGGAGTTGCGCGCGGTTCAGGTTTTCCACACCTCCGTAATCGACCACGTAAACGAGGTTCCCAAGAGAGTCCGTTTCCGGCACTAGGCGTCCACGTTCGTCTTCAACGGCAGAGACCCACAAACCAATCGGTGCCGTGTGTGGAAATCCACTAGCGACTCTGACGGTAGCCGCCACGTCCCACCGACTCGTTAGTCGATAGCGTCCGACCGCATTGAATGCGTGCCGGCGGTCGTACTCGAACGCGTAGCGACGCGCGTAACTTTCGCGGTTGGCACGACCCCAAGCGTAGGAGAGCCAGCCAGTCAGTGGCGCTGCGGTGTTGGTGTGCATGAGGAACACGTCGAGCCCGTAGGCATCCCCGCCAGCGTCGTTGGTGGGGGCGCTGACGATGAGTGGGGCGGTGGGTACGCTGTCCAACACCGCTTCGACGTCGTCCGGGTGAAGAGACTCCCGCAGCTCGGCGGGAAAGTCGTACCGGGCAATGCGCGCGACCCGTTCAGCTTCGGTCTCGAGCCGGCCAACCAATAGGTCGTCGAAGCGCTTGTAGTAGCCCTCGACTCTCGCAGATAGGTCGCCGGGTAACTCTTGCTCGACACCGAGTACCACATGGGTGGCCTTCTCGTGTCGTAACTCGAACTCGCGCGCGCCCGAGAGGTCGATGAAGTAGTCCGACTGAGTCAGCTTTTCGTAGCCCGGGCTCTGGGTGTAGAGTCCGCCAGCGGCCCGTATGCGTGCGCCGCGACCGAGCACGTAGCTACCAGCGAGCCGAGGTGACAGCGTCGTTCCACCGTTGACGGTGCTCCAGTCCAGTCGTAGTCCGGGTTCGAACGATACGCGCGATGACGGGGTGTAGGTGTCTTGCAACCAGAGTCCGCCTCGCGTCCCGTTGAGTCTTGAGTCCAGCTCGTCCGGGAGTCCGGCGCCCCCCTGAATGCTTGAACCATTTGCCTCGTTGGGGTTCCGGTCCCCCGCGCTGGTGAATCCGACGCTGGTGTCAAGTCGGTGCAGTTCCATCCCCGCGGCGACCAGGTGTCGAGGTGAGAACTGATAGGCGACGTCCTGTCGCACCGAGACGTCTCCCACGCTGATCATTCGGTCGAAGACAAATGCGCTGAGCCCGACCGCGACGTCGCGGTCCCGCGCGTTCGAACGCCTTGCACTGGTCCTGATTAGACCGTCGAAGTCGAGCTGCTCACGGTTGCGGTACCAGGAGACGACGGTGGTGGCTGTGCCGTTCGAACCCAATACGGCATCAAAGCGTGCCGAAGCGAGTGCGTTGGAGACATCCGATCCCAGGGCGGCCCGTTCCTCAGGTCGATCGTCATCAATGTCGAAGTCGAGGTCCGCACTCTCGGTGCTACCGAGGCCGGTTAGGGTGAGTTGATGACCCGCCCCGAATTCCCAACCTGCGCGTAACTGCAGGTCGGCGAACGAGGGAAAATTCTGGCCAGTGAGCGGACCCGCGACCAAGTCGTAGTACGTGCGGCGCGCACTGAGGAGCCACGTGCCGTCGCGCCCGACGGGTGTGCGGCCCTCTAGCACGACGTTGGTGTCCGTCACACTCGCGGCTGTTGATCCCTGGAACTCGGGGCGTCCCGGCCGGTTGTCGACAATGAGCAGCGACGAGAGCCGGTCACCATACGCGGCGCCGAATCCGCCAGCTGTGAGCTGAAAATTCTCGACGGTGTCGGGATTAAAGGCGCTGGCGATGCCGAACAGGCGATAGGGGTTGTGCACTTCGACCCCGTCCATGATGGTCAGGTTCTGGTCCGGGGTGCCGCCCCGCACCGCGAGTCGGCTGCCGAAGTCGTCGGTCGAGACCACGCCAGGCAAAGTGTCGAGCGTGCGGAAGACGTTGTCGATACTGCCTGGTGCCCGGAAGACCTGCTCAGGGGTAACCGGCGTCGATGAGGGACGGTCTTGGGTCGTTGCGTCAGACACCACCTCAACCGTTTCTGCGAAGGCGCTCGAGAACAGTCGAACCTCGAGCACGGTGCCCTCCACAGGAACGACGGTGTCGAGATAGCCACTGGTTTCGAACCGTAGGGTGGTCTCCCTTGCGTCCAGCTGGATAGAAAACCGCCCTGCCGAGTCCGTCACCATGACCTGTCGAGTGCTCTCGACCCGGACGTCCGCTAGTGGGGCTTCGGTAACGCCGTCCACCACCACACCGGTGATGGTCGTCGTCGGCTGGGCCGCGGCGGGGACTGGTAGTGCGAGGAGAAGCGAGACTAGCGCGACGCGGCACATGGGAACGGTTGTAAACACCTAGAATCTCTGTGGTGACAGGTGGCCGAGAGCCCCCGGCATTGTATCGTTTAGCCTGCGGCCGAGTTGCATTGCCCTCCGGTGGACAACCTGGCTGCCCGATCCTTGGTACGATGAGCGAGGCCGGTTCGGGATACCCAACAAGGAACGCACTATGACCACGTCCTGTCGTCTCGTGCCATTTGTCCTTCTCGTCGGATTGCTGTCGGTTGCGCAGGCTCAGCCTCCGGAGTTTGTGATGTGGAGCGCGACCGAGCTTGCACGTCGGGATGCCGCGTTGTCTGCGAATGTTGGCCCTGACCACTCGGCCCGAGAGACGCTCTTGGATTACCGGACACCGGCGCGATCGCACCGGTTTAGGTTCATCCGTCGCGACGCCGACGGTGTTCCTGAGCAGCATGCGCAGATCGAAGACGTCGTGTTTGTCCAGAGCGGTGCTGGCATCTTGCAAGTTGGTGGTGAACTGGTCGATCGGACCGGTGGTCGCAATGGTGAGTCCACCGGGACGAGTATTGCAGGCGGGGCACGGTATCCAGTCAGCACTGGCGATGTGTTCCGCATTCCGGCCGATACCCCGCACCGCTACTTAGTACCGGACGGGGGACACGTTACCTACGTGCTCGTGCGAATGCCGGCACTCATCGGCGAACGGGTCATTCCCGATGATGCGCCGAATTTGGACTTCCGCCCCGAGGGGTTCGTCCTGTGGAACGCTGAGGAACTGGCACGGCGTGACGTGGCCTTGGGGACACGGGTTGGCCCGGACCACTCATCGCGGGAGACGTTGGCGGACTTTGGTAGCCCGACCCGCTCGCACCGTTTCCGATTCATTCATCGCGATGCTGACGGGCGCCCCGAGATTCACGACAACATCATCGACGTGGTGTTTGTGAAGAGTGGCGGGGGAGCATTGCTCGTCGGCGGAGAGATGGTCAACCGCACCGGGAGCTTGGGTACGGGAATCGTTGGCGGAACGCGTCATGCTGTGGTCGCCGGCGATGTGCTGCACATTCCGTCCAATACGCCTCACGGCTACCTCGTGCCAGAGGGCGGGCATGTCACCTACCTGCTTGTACGGGTGCCAGCCGTGGTTGGCTCGATTGACTGAAATGTCCGTGAGTTGTTTGACTGGACTGCCTCGACGCTCGAGCGCGTCGTCCAGTCGGTTGTAGACTCTGGCTGGCCCTGTGGCATGACACGCAGGAGGCATGGATCGATGACATATCGCACCCTTTACGTCGGATTGTTGGCCGGTGCATGTTTCGTAGCGGGGCCCGCGATAACGGGGTGTGCCCCGGCGCAAGCAGACGACGACAGCCTGCGCGAATCGTTTGCCGAGCGACTCGCCGAGACCAGTCTCGTTACCGATTTCACGCGCACTGGTGACGAACTCACGTTTACGGGACCCGATGGCGCTGGCGGGCTGGCCGAGTGGCGGGTACGCATCGACACCATGCTGGTTGAGCCAAGTGAACTCGACGAGACCATGCCCTTTGAGGGACGCCTCACCGCCGAGTGGTATGTCAACGGCGAGTTGGTCGAGTGGTTGGGCAATATGACGGCGTTGCCCCGCGAGTACCTCGACCGTGGCCTCGCCCAGGAGTGCTGGGCTTACTGGGTAGAGGCCGAGCGGCGATGGTCCTGGTAGTCCGCTAAGCCGCCGCTATTGCGTCGGGAGTGGGACTCGCGCAATTCGGGTGCCACCCGCGACCTGGCCGACCCACAGTTCTTTGTTCACTTCGATGGCGGTCGTGCCAAGAATCAAAGCGCTGTTGGTGGGATACCGAAAGATGCTACGGGCGGTCATTGTCTCCGTGTCGACTCGCGCCACGTGCGACACGATGCCCTCGCACGTGCGTCGGGCGATGCATTCCCCAACCCGGCCCCGCGTCGGCGCGGAGTGACCCGCTGCCAGTAGTGTGCCGTCAGGCGCCCAGTGCACGTTGTCGATGTTGAAACCCACCCCAACCCGATCGATTTGTACGGGGGTCTGTCCACGTGAGAGTCGAATGACTGACTGACTGGCGTAGCCGGCTACCAGAAACCACTGGCCGTCTGGCGACACCTCGATTCCGTTGGGGCCGATGTCCTCGCTGCCGGGGACTTGAGTCCACCCGTCTCCGGTGTGCCACTCCCATATGTCGCTGGTGCGTGGGCTCGTGGCGGCGAATCCGCCGTCCGGCAATGCCACGACGGCATTCAAGCCGAGGCCGTTCGGCGCTACTGCGCACCCGGTCCAAGTAAGCCCTGGAGTTGTTCCGCGGGCGTCAATCTCGAAGATTTCGACTGATTCCCGTGCTCCGTGTCTGACGACATACAACGTGTGGGTACCGTCGTTACCGGGACGCAGGCTGATGCCGTGGGCTCGGAAGCCGTCGGTCGTCATGCCGGGACAGTCGCCGTAGGTAGCGGTATCGTGGCGGTCCTGGGACGCCGCGGTGGGGAAGAGCCGGGTCGTCGCGCCGTTGCGGCTGTCGGCCGCGGACAGATAACCGTCGTCCTCCCAACTCGCTACGATGACCCACGCGCTGTCCGGTACCAGAGCGAGATCCTCAGGACTAATGGGCCCGCACACGAACTGAATATCCCCGTCCGGCTCGCATGATTGCGCCTCGGTTGGTGTCGCCGAGCCGTGCACAGAGGCCAACGCCGCGAGTAGGGTTGCGAGCATGCGTGAGTTCATAGTTCCTCCCCGCCTGTGACAGCGTGCTCACCATTGTAGATGACTGCAACATCTTGACCGCCGACTGGGTCCGAATCTATCCCCACGGAACAGCTGTGCCAGGCTGGGCTGAGCGCGGATCGCCGCAGATACACCTCGCCTGGTAATCGGAGGTCACATTACGAGCACCGGAGACAACTTTGGGGTGGAAGAACTGGAATTTGACCGGTAACCCATGAAAGCGACCAGCCAATTCTGCTTGAGGTGCAAAACCTTGTGACCGATTCCCTCGAAAAATCGGGCTCGCGTTGAGCTATGCCTTCAGGTTGACCTTTTGCAGCGATGTGAACCCTCGCTTTTAATCCTGCGCTACACTCAGGTTTTGGAGCACCTAGGATAGAGATGGTTTGCTTGATTCGGTTGACACGCCGCTGGCGACGGACTGGGTCCTTGGTGGTCGGTTTCGTGCTGACGGCGTTCGGCGTATCCAGCGCCCAGTCGCCGCTCCTCGAAGACCCGGTGGGACATCCCACGTTCGTGAGTCCGCACACGTCACCGATTGTCGCCCGCGGCGGCCGAGTCTTCGTTGCGAACACGCCGGCCGACACGGTGGATGTCATCGACGTCGCCAGTCTGACCGTTATGGCACGGGTCAACGTCGGCATTGACCCGGTGAGTGTCTCGATTCGGCCAGACGGCAGGGAACTTTGGGTTTCGAATCACATCTCCGATTCCGTCAGCGTTATCGATACCGATCCTGAGAGTCCTACCCACCTGCAGGTCATCGCCACGGTGCAGGACTTTGAACCGGTCACCAGAGCCACCCGCTTCGACGAACCGATGGGGGTGGCCTTTGCGAGCGACGAGAAAGCCTACGTCGTGCTGTCGTCTGAGAATCAGGTTGCTGTGATCGATGTGGTCTCGCGTCAAGTGGTCCGCACGCTCACCATTACGGCTCAGGATCCGCGAGCGCTTGCCGTCCGTGGCGATCGGCTTTACGTCATCCCGTTCGAATCGAACAATCAGACGCAGCTTTCCGGGTGTCGCGGTCCAATCGATGGCCAACTGTGTACGTTCGACGCCCAGGAACATGTGATAACGAACAACAATGTGCTGTCGTTGAATTACGACGCGGACATCGTCAGGAATTCTGCGATCCCAGACCGCGATCTGTATGTGTTCGATACCGCGACGGATGAGTTGGTCGATGTCGTCGATACGCTTGGCACGTTGCTCTATGGGCTCGCCGTTGACTCCACCGGTCGAGTCTTCGTCGCGCAGACCGAGGCTCGTAACGATGCTAACGGGCGGGCTGGTACCCTGAAGCAGGGCTTGGCTGAGTTGGAGAACCGAGCCTTTCTGAACCAAATCACCCGCGTCGATTGCAGCGGTGCGACGTGTGGTTCGCCGGAGTTCATCGACCTTGAACCGTTGCCGCCGATTCACCCGGAACCCGGTATGGCGCTGGCCACGCCGTTCGCGATTCAGGTCAGCGAAGACGACTCGACGTTGGTCCTCTCCGCGGCTGGCTCAAACAAACTTTTCACCGTTGATGCGGTGAGTGGTGCGGTACTCGGACGGGTAGAAGTTGGTGCGGTGCCACGGGGTATCGCGCTTGAGTCTGACGAAGATGGTCAGCCCGCGCGTGGGTGGGTGTTCAACGCCGTTGCCAATACCGTTTCAGTGGTCGATTTGTCCGATGCAACGAAGCCTAGTGTCGTTGCGACCATTCTCCTAGTTGACCCCACCCCTCCGTCGGTCAAGCGGGGGCGCATCGCGTTCAATGATGCCGACGTGTCGACGACCGGCACATTCTCGTGTGACAGTTGCCATCCGGACGGTCACACGGACCAGTTACTCTGGGTCCTCGATACGCCAGTCTGTGACGTTCCCGGGTGTACTCAGATTCCGCCGCGCTTGACAATGCCGGTTCGCGGCTTGCGGGACACGGCTCCCTATCACTGGGATGGGATCCCTGGTGATCCGTTTGGTGGTAACAACACCGCCAACATTCGGGGTAACAGTGCGCCCAACTGCGACCCTAACGTCCCGGAGAGTTGCACGCGGTTTCTGGTAGACGGCAGTCTCGCGACAACGATGTGTCTGGTGGGTCGCTGTCCCGTGAACGACGAGGGGCGACCGGGTGCACTAACCGGAGCCGAACGGAACGACCTGGCGGCGTTCCTGCTGAGCGTGCCGTATCCGCCGGCGCAGCGCCGGTCCTACGACAACGTCCTTTCCAGTCGCGCAAGGAACGGCTTCAAGGCGTTTCATATCGATGGTGATGATCAGGGAGACCCTCAGCCCAATGTCTGTGGCAACTGCCATCGGATGCCGTTCTGGGTAAGCACCAATACGCCAGGAACCGGGATGGACGCGCCCACTTGGCGAGGCGCGTATGACCGGTGGGTGATCCTGCCACAGGGCCGATTGAATCTGATTAGTTTCTCTTTCTATGAAGCCATCACGCGATCGGGCACACCCGAACGCGAGTTGTGGAGGTTCTCGTGGGGGGGGCGCCAGGCTTTTGATCCCGTGTGGGACATGGTCCTGGAAGGTAGCACGGGGTTCTCAGGGTCCCTAGCCAGGCAAGTGACGCTCAACCGAACGACTACAGACGACGTGTTGACGGACTCGCTACTGGACGCCCTGGAACTGTCTGCTACCGAGGGCGGCATCGTGCTCCAGGGTGACGGTGTGTTCATCGATGGACCGACGGCGACGCCGACGACGCTACGGTTCAGCGATGGTCTCTATCTCGAGCGAGACGCCGAGCCGGAGTCGTTCAGCCGGACTGCGTTGATTTCGCTGGCGGCCCAAGGTCGCTTTGTTGGCACTTTTACCGCACGGCAGGGTGTCAACGTGGGGATGGACAACCCCCAGCCGGCGTTGTGGGGCTTCTTGGCGTCGATCCACGGGCAACGAGGGGCTCAAGCATTTCCGACGCTGTCTGACGATCAAACCAGCATGATGATCAGCGGGCGACACCTCCGTGAGGGGGCCCACGTGATTGTCGACGGCAGGCGCGTGCCAGGCACGGTGCGCTGCGTGAGCGGCACGTTGCCAAGCTGTGGTTTTGAGATGGTCACCGTCGAACTCGCGGTGCTGCCGCCGGCGCCGGGGATCCATTTCCTCCAGGTACAGAATCCCGATGGGCTCTTCAGTAACGACTACATCTTCTTCACGAAGGCCCCCGTCGACGGTTCTCCGCTGAACATTCGACAGACCGTCGGCGCGGCGACGGCGCTGTCTGCTGTCACCACGTTACCCCGTCTAGACCGGGTACGCGGCGTTGGAGGCGGTCTTGTGGACACCGAGGTATTCACCGCCGCCGACGGCACCCGGTTTGAAACCGAGACCGTGGTAAGCGGATTGGAAGTGCCGACGGGCCTTGCCTTCGCGCCGGACGGCCGTCTGTTCGTGTCTGAGCGGCCCGGTCGCGTGCGGGTAGTGCGGCAGGGACAGTTGCTGGCGGAGCCAGCGCTGGTGCTTCGAGATGTGTTCACCGCGGGCGAGGCGGGTCTCCTCGGCCTGGCACTCGACCCCGAGTTCGATCAGAACGCCTTTATCTATCTTCTGTATACCAGGGACCGGCCCGGTGCGTCGCCGGTCCATCGTATTGTCCGTTACCGCGAGGTCCGCAATACCTTGTCGGAGCCGACCGTCCTGCTAGATGAGCTTCCGGCCGCGGCTGCACGTGGTGGAGGACGGCTCCGCTTTGGACCCGATGGACTGCTCTACGCGGCGTTGGGCGATGGCGGTGACACCGACGCCGCGCAGGACCTCGCTTCGCCCGCTGGCAAGATGTTGCGTATTCGTCGGGATGGGACTACCCCCGAGACGAATCCCTTTGCCTCGCCGGTCTACTCCATCGGCCATCGCAATCCCCAGGGGTTCGATTGGCACCCGCTGACCGGTGCACTGTGGTCGACGGAGCATGGTCCCGTTGGTCCCGTAGGTCGTGACGAGGTCAATCACATCGAGGCTGGGGTCAACTACGGGTGGCCGCTCGACGAGGGTGTCGAGATGATGCCCGGTGTGCGTCCGCCGGCACTGACCTTTTCACCGCCCGTCGCGGTGAGCGGCGCCTCGTTCTACAGCGGGACGGCAATCGAGGGATTTCGACACGACCTCTTCGTGGCGACTTTGGACGGCACTCATCTCCATCGAGTGCAATTCGATCCAGCCGATTCCAGTCAGATCGTTGGAACTGAGCGGCTCCTTGACGGGCGATTCGGTCGACTGCGCGACGTCGTGACTGGTCCCGATGGCAGTTTGTATGTTGCGACCAGTAATCGAGATGGTCGGGGGAGCACTACAGAAGACGACGACCGCCTCATCCGCCTGTCGCCGGTCCGATGAGACCTACTCGATCTCCGCGTGCCAAGGCCCTCGCACGGTGCACCTCTACAGCGAACGTCCACGACGTGACGAAACGCCTAAGTCTGGTTGTGTCGCGGGAGACCTACCGGTAGTCCGCACCGGTCAGACTCGTTAACGTAGAGTCCTGCCACCGACGCAACTGTTCCGCCAAGGCCGCCACGACGGTGGGTTCATCGGCGGCGAGGTTCTTCTGTTCGGCTGGGTCATGGCGTAAGTTAAACAGCTCCGTATCTGAGGCGTTGGAGCTGTTGACGACGAGCTTGTAATCGTTGTCCATCACGACACGCGGGCCAGCGGCGTCACGCGGATCAATCTCTGGGTACTGGAGATTCTGAAAGACCCGGGTCGGAATGCCATTCATCAGCTTGACTAGCGGCGTTGTGCCTTCCTGTAGGGATGGATCGATGTAGGGCGGTGAGCCTTCCTGAGAAGATGTGTCGAAGCTCCAGAAGAAGATTGGGGTTGGCCGTGTCGTCATGGCGTTGTTGATGAGTGGTCTCAGGTCGATGCCGTCCAGCGGCCGTGACGGGAGCGCTTGACCGGCCAGGGCCGTGACTGTTGGAAGGATGTCGCTGGTGACGGCGGCGACCTGAGTGGCTCGGGGCGCTCGAATGCGCGCTGGCCACTCGATGATGCCTGGGACGCGAATTCCGCCCTCATACATGGTGCCCTTCAACCCGCGTAGTGGAGAATCCGCCACTCCGCTCGGCGGAGTCCCGTTGTCACCGTTGTACCAAACCAGTGTGTTCTCGCGGAGGCCTGCCTGTTTGAGATAGTTCCGCAGCGTGCCGATGGCGCGGTCCATTGCCGTGATCTCCGCGTAGCGCTCACGCAAGACGTCCCGTAATGGCCGACGGATGGGGATGCCCGTTTCGTTTGATGTCAGTGAGACGGTGGTTTCCGCATACCGCGCTGGCAGGT
>DQEK01000068.1 GCA_003533545.1 Acidobacteriota bacterium
TTAGTTAGCTGCCGAATCGTGAGACACCCCAAGAGACGCCGAAGCCTGCGAAGAAGAGCGCTGTCCCGGCGCCGATCTGTGCGGGGGGCGGGACAACGGCGGCGGTGGGGTAATCCTCGGGGTTGACGGCCGCCAGCAATTCTACAGTCGTCAGTGCCGTGCCGCGCACGACGTCGCCCAGTTGGGGGGCGACGGGTTCAAAGAAGGGCCATAACCCGACGACTGCGCCGAGTAGCAATCCGAGCAAGAAGCCAAGTGTCGCGCGTTCGTGATTTTTGAGCAGACGCTTGACAAGATTGCTGATTCCGACCACGCCCAGGACAACACCGATTCCGACGGGGACCAGCACGTGGAGGGCTTGGCCGGCGGCTGCCCAATCGCCGATTTGCGCGCCGCTGGCAGCGGATGCGACGGCGTCAATAATTGCCCGGTACTGGCCGAGGATGAGCAGCAGGTAGGCACCAGACAGACCTGGCAAAATCATGGCGGCGCCGCCAGCCCCACCCGCCAGCGCGAACATAGCATAGGCCGCGGGTCCGGCCTCGGCGTCGTGTCCAACACGATCAGGGTTCGTCAAGACCAGGAGGGCCATCAGCGCGACAGCGACCGCGGCGGCGATAAACGCCGTTAGATCGAACGGCCTGACCATGCGCCATAGAAGTGGGACTCCACCGAGTGTCAGTCCAATGAACACGCTGTACATTGCCCACTGGTACTGGCCGAGGAGTGCGCTGATCAACTGTGCGAAGAAGGCAATGGCGATGCTGGCTGACGCAACCACGCAAGCCAGCATTAGGAGCACGCTAGGTCGGAATTTCAACATCGAAATTTCGGCTACGCCGCCAATGAACTGAGGGTATACACCGAGGGCCAGTAGCATCGTCCCCCCGGATATTCCTGGCACTAGGTTGGCCAGGCCCATGAACGTGCCCCCGGCAAGGCTACGCAAGATAAGGGTGCTGCGTTGGAATTTCTCGACGTCCAGGGGCCGGGTGGTCGTCGTGGCCTGAGTCATGGTGCCGCTTGGTCGATTGGTGAGTTGGCAACCGGTCTAAGGTAAGCGTCGAACAGGCAATCCGTTCGTGTGGTCAAGGGCAATTCGGCCCTTTGCTAGTGTCAGTCGACTTTGGCGAATGTGTCGGTGCACGGCCGCCCCGCGGCACGTTGTTGATGCGTGTGCCACGGGCTACGATTGGCGTCCGCCCGGGCCGGTCGGCCCGGAGCGGTGTCCCGGACCGACCAGAGTGAGGACCACTAATTCGTGGCGAAACAGTAAAACAGACCCGCGCCGCCAGTGCGAACGAGGGCATCCTGGCCGCAACCGCGACTCGGGTGCGACGAATTCCAGGATCCGTTGTTGCCGCCCTGTTTGTCCGAATGCCCGAGTTGCGCGGTCCCGTCGCCGTTGCTCGTCCAATTACTGCACGTGTGGTTCATGCCATCGGTGTAGGCTCGACCGTCTGGCTGCGAGCCGGTGAGAATGTCGTGTTGATTCGGTGAGTCGCCTACGCCATTGACCTGGTCGCCGTTCTCAGTCATGGAGATCACCTTGCCAAGAGCGTTCCCGAGACGAGCCTGGTCGATCGTGTCGCCGTGCAATTCTCCCAGGTCCTGTGCGACACGCCGCCGTCCGCCACTCGCGTACCATGGACCGCTACCAATGCGGTCGCGTGCATCGACTCCACCCGGGCCCTGAGTGCTGAGATAGGCTCTCCAGGTCGAGTCGCCACGTCCGGCGGCAGTTGCGAGCGTTTGGCAGTGTGCGTCAGCACCGGCGAGTCCGCCGAGGTTGGCACCGTCTCCAAGGCCGACACTCGTGACAAAAAATGACATCGGTTGCGGCGGGGCTTGTTGTGCAACCGCGACGTATGAGGCGGTCGCCAGGACAGCGGCGACGACGATTAACATCCAATGGCGTTTGCTTAACATTTCGTCATGACCTCCTCGGTCAGCCTGGTGGTCGCTGCGAATGGGCATGCGACGGGTGACACAGGGCTCATTCTAACGTTTCTGGAGGTTTCTGTATTACGGCCGAATGGGACGGCCATGGATAGGTTGTCTGGTCAGCGGTCGCGCTCTGTGGTTCAAGGGGTGAACCCTTGCCTGGGCTTAAGCGGAAAAGTGAGGCCGCTACGTCGAGAGAGGAAGGTCCCGGGGTGTGTCCTGAGTCGTTGAGCATTTGATCTGGCGATGAGTGACAAAGCCAAAGGCTTTGTGTCGTGCGTCCCGGATTGGGGGCGGCAAGAAATCGAGATCGCTTTTGAGGCAGTGCGATCGGACGGCAAAGTTATACTGACCAGTCTTGGCAAAACACGAAGTGAAGTTTGGTTGAAAGCCTGTGCAACTCTCAGTCATCGTCCCTGTCTACAACGAATGCGACACGATCGCAGAGGTGCTCAGGCGGGTGCTGGCGGTCGAGGTCGAGAAGCAGGTCATTGTAGTTGACGACGGGTCGTCGGACGGGACGGCGGAGTGGCTGACGTCATGGACGCGGGGGCGCTCGGAACAAATAGTCATTTGTCAGCACGCACAGAATCGGGGAAAGGGCGCGGCTGTGCGGACGGGGTTGGCAGAGGTAACTGGCGAATACGTGCTGATTCAAGATGGTGACCTGGAGTACAACCCTGAGGATTATGTGAGACTTCTGGAACCACTGGCCGAGGGACGAGCGAAGGTTGTTTACGGGTCCAGGTTCTTGGGTGGCGCACCCCGCATGTTTTTCACGCAGCGCATGAGCAATGTGTTTTTGACGCGACTG
>DQEK01000421.1 GCA_003533545.1 Acidobacteriota bacterium
ACGCCGCACACGAAGTTCAAAGGTGAAGTCTACGTGTTGACGAAGGACGAGGGTGGGCGGCACACGCCATTTTTTAATGGGTATCGGCCGCAGTTTTATCTTCGGACGACGGACGTGACAGGGGTAGCAACGTTGCCAGAGGGTGTCGAGATGGTGATGCCTGGGGACAACGTTGCGATGGAAGTTGAACTGATCACGCCGGTGGCTCTGGAGAAGGGGCTACGGTTCGCGATCCGAGAAGGTGGGCGCACCGTCGGGTCGGGGGCCATTACCGAGATCGTCGAGTAGCTGGCGCTCAGCATATTTCAGAGAGCCACGAAACGCCGACAGAAAGCTCCATAGGAAGCAATGTTTAGCGACAAGATTCGGATCCGCCTCAAGGCCTACGACCACCGGTTGCTTGACCAGTCGACCTCGGAAATCGTCGAGACCGCTCGGCGTACTGGTGCGCGTCTCGCGGGACCGATTCCCCTCCCGACAGACCTGAATAAATGGACCGTTTTGCGGTCACCGCATGTCGACAAGAAATCTCGTGAACAGTTCGAGATCCGGACACACAAGCGTTTAATTGACATTTTCGAGCCGACCCCGCAGACGGTTGATGCGTTGATGAAGCTCGACTTGCCCGCGGGGGTTGACGTGGAGATCAAGGCCTTCGGGAAGGACAAATAAGTAACTGCGCTGTTCTTTGTTGGCGTGTCAGACGAAAGAGCGACCATGGTGGCCGGAATTCTCGGACGAAAACTTGGGATGACACAGGTGTTCAGTGCCGACGGCACGGTCACTCCGGCCACCGTTATTAAGGCCGGTCCTTGCGTTGTCGTTCAACGAAAAACGGTGGAACGTGACGGCTACGATGCGGTGCAACTGGGACTAGTGGAGAGTAAACCCGCCGCGGTGAATAAACCCACGGCTGGCCATTACAAGAAGGCAAACGTACCACCCACGAGGCTGCGTCGTGAAGTGCCATTGGTGGCGGGTAGTGACCCTCCTGCTGAGGGTGAACAGGTAGTCGCGTCGCTGTTCGCCGACGGCGACCGTGTCGACGTCATCGGCGTCAGTCGGGGCAAGGGCTTTCAGGGAGTCATGAAGCGGCACGGCTTCGGCGGTGGCCGGGCGACTCACGGTTCGATGCATCATCGTGCACCCGGGTCTATCGGTGCCTCGTCGTATCCCTCGCGTGTCATCAAGGGGATGCGGGGGCCAGGCCGGATGGGCGGCGATCAGGTAACGGTCCGGAATCTACGTGTGTTGCAGGTGGATGCTGAACAGCATGTGATGGTCGTTAAGGGCGCGGTGCCGGGGGCGCCGGGCGGGTTCGTGATGGTACGCAAGGCGATTGCGGTCGGTCCGGAACCGGCGACCGGGGCTTCAGAGAAGTAGTAGTCGAAGCGACGAGCGGATTCTGACCATGACAGTGGATGTTTTCGATTCTCGGAACGAAAAGGTCGGGGCACTCGAGATCAGCGATGAAGTGTTCGGTGGACGGGTGAATACCCACGTGATTTGGGAAGCGGTGGTGCACCAGAATGCTGCCGATCGTCGCGGCACTCACGGGACGAAGACTCGCGGGCAAGTCCGGGGTACTGGGAAGAAACCCTGGCGTCAGAAGGGCACTGGACGTGCTCGGGTCGGCTCAGCGCGTAACCCGCTGTGGCGCACCGGTGGGGTCGTTTTCGGCCCGCAGCCCCGTGATTACTCGTATCGGTTGCCCAAAAAGGTAGTTCGTGGCGGGTTGCGGGCGGCGCTAAGGCAGAGTTTTCAGGATGAGGTGGTAATGGTGGTGGAGCAATTGGTGCTCGAGCAGCCGCGCACCCGTCACGCGGTGGAACTGCTGGATCGACTCGACCTTGGCGTCAAGACTTTATTTGTGGACGTGAGTCCGGACTTGAACCTTTCGCTTGCGGTGCGGAACCTCACGGGGGTGAAGGTTTTACCCACCAGTCGTCTTAGTGCCCGTGACGTTGTCAACGCGAACCGAGTCGTGATGACCCGTGGCGCTGTCGAGCGACTTGAGCGGGTGCTGGCATCATGAGGGAGACTGAAGTGATTCGGCGGCCGCTCGTTACCGAGAAGACCACGCTGGAGCGGGAAGGCGTTAACACGATCGTGCTTGAGGTGGCGATTCGAGCGACCAAGGTCGACATTAAGCAGGCGGTCGAGCGGTTACTGGGGTCAAAAGTGGCGAGCGTACGGACTGCCATCAGCCACGGCAAAGTCAAACGCCAGGGGAAATTTTTCGGACAGCGGCCAGATTGGAAGAAGGCATACGTGCGGTTGCGGGATGGTGAGACGGTGCCGGAATTCCTGGAAGGTGCATAGACGGGTGATACGGCTCTGATGACGGTACGAGCCTGGTAAGCGCATGACAATTCGAAAGTACAAGCCCACATCGCCGGGTCGACGGTTTCAGACGGTTCAGGCCTTCGACGAACTTTCGACAACGAAGCCGTACAAACCGCTCACTGAACCGCTGCCGAAGTCTGGCGGTCGTAACAACCGAGGGCGGGTTACTGCGTGGCAGCGCGGTGGGGGGCACAAACGTACCTACCGAATTATCGATTTCAAGCGCGATAAACCAGACGTGCCTGGAACGGTTTCCACGGTGGAGTATGACCCGAACCGGTCGGCCCGTATCGCGCTGGTCACCTATGCGGATGGAGACAAACGATACATCCTGCAGCCATCGGGCGTGTCGGTGGGTGACACCGTTGTCGCTGGGTTGACCGTGGACATTCTGCCTGGTAATGCCCTACCGCTTAAGAACATCCCGTTGGGCACGCAGGTGCATAACGTGGAACTCAAGCCGGGCAAGGGCGGGCAGATCGCCAGAAGTGCAGGATCGTCGGTCCAGCTGATTGCCAAGGAAGGCAACTACGCGTCGCTGCGGATGCCATCCGGCGAGATTCGTCGGATCCTGAAAGAGTGCCTGGCCACGGTAGGGCAGGTTGGTAACGTCGACCACGAGAACGTGTCGCTTGGCAAGGCTGGGCGCTCCCGTTGGCTGGGCCGTCGGCCAAACGTGCGCGGCGTCGCGATGAACCCGGTTGACCACCCTCTGGGCGGCGGCGAGGGAAGTACGGCGGGAGGGCGCCATCCTGTGTCCCCATGGGGCCAGCCAGCCAAAGGGTACAAGACTCGTGGTCGGAAGCCGTCCGATAAGTTCATTACGCAGCGCCGAAAACGACGGAAGTGACGGGCCTGATTCTGGCCATGGGAATTGAGATGAGGCGTGTATGGGGCGATCGCTAAAAAAAGGACCATTTGTGGACCTGCCGCTAATGGAGAAGGTTGAAATTATGAACCGGGCTGGAGACCGAAAGGTGATCAAGACTTGGTCTCGGCGCTCCACGGTAATACCCGAGATGGTTGGACACACCATCGCCGTGCACAATGGAAAAAAATTTATACCGGTGTATCTCACTGAGAACATGGTTGGCCACAAGCT
>DQEK01000366.1 GCA_003533545.1 Acidobacteriota bacterium
GTCGAAGACATCGCTGGAAATAGTACCGTGCGGCAGATGACATGCACAGTCGCGGCGGTTCTGGCGCTCTTGGGCGCTGCCGAGGTCGGGGCGCAATCCGTCAATGGGGGTCGCGGCGACCTGCCATTGACAGTACCGTCCGGTTATGACGGTGAAACCCCGGCGCCGCTCGTCGTGCTGCTGCACGGCTACACCTCGAGCGGCCAGGGGCAGGACGCCTACATGGGGTTTAGCGCTCTCGCTGACCGCTACGGCTTCCTCTTCGTCGCTCCGGACGGCACGCAGGAAGAGGGCGGCCGCCAGAGCCGATTCTGGAACGCCTCAGATGCGTGCTGTAACTTCGGCGGCAGTGCCGTCGACGATTCGGCTTACCTGACCTCGGTCATCGACGCTGTCAAGGCCAGCTACCAGGTCGACACGCGGCGAGTTTTTCTGATCGGGCACTCGAACGGTGGGTTCATGTCCTACCGCATGGCGCATGACCACCCGGACATCATCGCTGCCATTGCGAGCATAGCTGGGGCCGATCAAACGCGAGAACGTGCGACACCGGCCCATGCCGTTCACGTCCTGCAGATCCACGGCACAGCTGATAGCACCATCGCCTTCGAAGGCGGCGAGATCCGCGGCACAACCTATCCTGGTGCCAAGGCGAGCGTTGAACAATGGGCCGCTCACAACGGGTGCGGCGCTAACGCGTCTGAAACCGGCACACTGGATCTCGAACGCGATCTGGCTGGCCAGGAGTCCACAGTCACCCGCTACACGAGTGGCTGTCGCCCCGGCGGCTCTGCGGAACTCTGGACCATCGAGGGCGGCTCACACATCCCCGAAATCTCAGACCATTTCAGCCAGCTCGTGGTCGAGTGGCTGCTCGGTCATCCGAAACCGTAGTTTTCACAAGAGTAATACGGGACAAAGAAAAGGGGCGAGCGCCAGTCGGGCGCTCGCCCCTTTGTTTCGTGCTCCCTCGCTCGCCTCCTCCCGCCTACGGAAGCGCGCTCTCGTCCACCCACGCCGACTCGAGCAGCAGTGCGGGGTCCGCATCAGATTTCGGCACCAGCTTCTGGATGCGGCCCTGCTGGTTGTCGGCGCCGTAGAGAACACCGTTGCTGTCCACCGCGAACGAGTGCATTTCGGTATACCGGCTCGGCCCCTCCCGCGGCAGCTGCTGGATCGCCTGCGGGTTGCCGTTGAGATCGAACTTCATGATGCTCGCACCATCCGCACCAACGTCGGTGACCCAGACGTCGTACTCGTTCACGATGATATCGAGCGGAAGGTCAAACCCTGGCCAGGTCCCGACCGGCGAAATGTTCGGGTGATACCAGGTCGAGCGAGTGCTCTCGTTGAACACCTGGACGCGCCGGTTGTTCCGGTCGGCCACGAAGATCCGGCCATTCGGACCGACGGCGATGGAGTGCACCACATCGAACTTTCCCCGCCCGGTACCCGGCTCGCCACCAAACTCGGTGATGTAATTCAGGTCAGCGTCCAGGATCATCACCCGGCCATTGATGAAGCCGTCGGCGACCAGGACCCGACCGTCCGTCGTGAACGCCACATCCTGAGGACCGGCCAGGTGGGTCTCGTCGTTGCCCTGGACGCCCTTCTCGCCGAACGTGTGCAACAACTCGCTGCCGTCGTTCGAGAACACGAAGAACTGGTGCTGTGACTCGTCGACCACCCACACCCGCCGCTCCGGGTCATACGGACTGATCCGGACACGATGCGGCCCAGGCCCATCAGCCCCCTGGAACAAGTGGTCCCACTGGTCCCAGACCTCGATGACCTCACCCTGACCGTTCACCGCGTAGATGACGTTCTGGAACACCCGCAGATCGGTCTGCCGCAGTGTGTTGATGCCGATCGAGCCCGCCCAGCCCTCGAACCCGGACGGTAGCGGGTCTGGCAGCCGGGTCTCGCCGCGCTGGGCGACGATGATCCGGTCCGGCGAGTCGATCGCAACCCCCGAGTTGCCGCCGAAGGCAAAGCCACTCGCGGCGAACGGTTGCGGCCAGCCAGCCGCCATGTCGTAGGCGACCGGTACCACGGGCGCGAGGTCCCTGAGCCGCGGTGGCGGCGGGGGCTCCTGAAGCAAGACCGGACCGGCGAGCGTGCCGGTGGCGACGACCCCTGACAGAATAAGAATGAGTTTGCGCATAGTTATTGTCCTTCCCGTTTCGGTGTTGTACCTCCAGACGCCCTCCAACGCAACCAGTGATCGGCCAGAACGATCGCCACCATCGCCTCGGCCATCGGCACGAACCGAGGCAGCAGACAGGGATCGTGGCGCCCTTTGGTGATAATCGTGGTCGGCTCACCGGTCCGCGTAACCGTCTCCTGCTCTTGCGGCAAGCTGCTCGTCGGCTTCACCGCGGCACGCAGCACGATTGGCATACCGCTCGAGATACCACCGAGCATCCCACCGTGGCGATTCGACCGCGTCGCGATGCGAGGGGACACGTCGGTGCCTCCCTCTCGGTAGAACAGGTCATTGTTCTCGCTGCCACGCAACGTCGCGACACCGAATCCGATGCCATACTCGACGCCGAGCACCGCCGGGAGGCTCAAAATCGCTTTGCCGAGGTCGGCTTTCAACTTGTCAAACACCGGTTCGCCAAGGCCCGCTGGCACGCCGCTGGCAACGATTTCGGCAACGCCACCGATAGAATCGCATTCCTCGCGCATTTGCTCAATCAGAGCCACCATCTCAGCCGCGCGGTCGGGGTCCGGACACCGCACGACGTTCGGCTCGCCGTCAGGTAATCGTTCGACCTGTTCCATCGTGACCGCCACCGGGTCGTCCACCTGAGCCAGTACGTCGCCAACCTGCCGCACGTAGCCGACAACGCGACCGCCAAAGGCCGCCGCGATTAGCTTCTTCGCGACCACCCCGGCAGCGACGCGCACACTCGTCTCGCGCGCGCTCGACCGGCCGCCGCCTCGATAGTCGCGAGCACCGTACTTCGCGTCGTAGGTATAGTCAGCGTGCCCTGGACGATATTTGTCCTTGATGTCTCCGTAGTCTCGGCTGCGCTGGTCCTTGTTGTGCACCACGATAGCGATACTTGTGCCGGTGGTCTGCCCTTCGAACACACCCGAGAGAATCTCCGCACGGTCAGGCTCATCCCGAGCCGAAACAATACGACTCTGCCCAGGACGTCGACGGGCCAGGTCCACGGCCAAGTCCTCTTCAGAGAGCGGCAAGCCCGGTGGGCAGCCGTCGATAATAACGACATACCCCGGACCGTGGGACTCACCGGCCGTGCTGACGCGGAAACTGTGACCAAACGAATCACCGGGCATGAGAGGATCTTACTGTAGATGAAAGCAATGCTCTGCACGGCCTATGGGCCGCCCGACAGTCTAACGTTAACCGACGTGCCCAGCGCGCCGCTCGGCGAGCACGACCTCCGGATCGGCGTGCACGCCGCCGGGGTGAACTTTCCCGACCTACTAATCATCCAAGGTCTTTACCAGGTCAAGCCAGACCTGCCGTTCGCCCCTGGGGGAGAAGCGGCTGGGGTGGTCCTCGAAGTCGGTCCCTCGGTGACAGGCTTCACCGTCGGCGACCGCGTCCTCGGCATGACCCGATGGAACGGCTTCGCCGAAGAGGCAGTCGTGCCGGCCCACCGCTGCGTCCGAATCCCAGCCGCCGTGGACTTGACCGTCGCTGCCGGAATTTCCCTGACTTACGGCACCTGCATCCATGCGCTGGTCCAGCGCGCCCGGTTGCAGCCAGGTGAAACTCTCCTTGTCCATGGCGCCGCCGGAGGCATCGGAACCGCCACAATCGACATTGGGCAGTGTCTCGGCGCACAGATCATCGCGACCGGCGGCAGTGACACCAAACTGCGTGCAGTCGGGCGGCACTACGGAGTCGATGCCCTGATCAATTACAACACCGACGCCGAGTGGAAGGACCAAGTCAAAGCACTGACCGAGGGACGGGGAGCCGACGTAATCTGCGACCCGGTCGGTGGCGACGTCTTCGAAAAGTCTCTACGTTGCATCAACTGGGAGGGACGTCTACTCGTTGTCGGGTTCACCAGCGGCACGATTCCGAAGGCACGGGCTAACCTAGTCCTCCTGAAAGGGTGCTCGGTCGTTGGTGTGTTCTGGGGCGCCTATGCGGACAAGGACCCCGACGGCAACCGCGCGAACTTCGCACAGCTCTTCTCATGGTTAGAGGAAGGGAGGCTGCGCCCGCTGATCGCGCGACGATTCCCACTCGCCGACGCAGTCGAGGCCTTAAAGATGATCGAGCGCCGAGAGGTTGTCGGTAAGATCATTCTGACCACCGACCGCCATGCCGACTGAGCCAGAATTTCAGGCAGTCATTTTCGACCTCGGTGGCGTCGTGCTCGGGTCGCCACTACCAGCCATCGCGGCATTCGAGACAGACACGGGCCTGCCACGTCGATTCATCGCCAAACTCGTCATCGACGGTGGCCACAACGGTCCGTGGGCACGCCTTGAGCGCGGAGAACTGGACGCGGCGGGTTTCACAGACGCTTTTTCACGGCAGGGCGAGGCACTGGGACACCCGGTCGACGCCGCCTCACTACTAGAACGCATAGAAGCGGCGACAGCACCTCGGCCCGCGATGGTAGCCGCGCTCGGCCAACTGCGCCGGGCCGGACTTCGAGTAGCAGCGCTGACTAACGCATGGGACATGCCCCACCGTAAAGAACGGATGGACCGGCTACGAGGAGAATTTGACTGCTTCGTAGAATCGTTCCGGATTGGGATGCGGAAACCCGAACCCCGAATCTACACGCTGGCATGCCGGGAGTTGCAGGTCGCGCCCGACGCAACCATTTTCCTCGACGACCTTGGGGGTAATCTCAAACCTGCCAGCGCCATGGGCATGACCACGGTCAAGGTTGGCGTCGCCCGACAGGCCCTGACGGCGCTGGAACGTCTCACCGGTGTCCCGTTGTCTGCAGAGTCGAGCTGAGATTCGTTAAACACCCGGACGCATCGCTCTTCAGGGATCGGTTTTTCGTCGTTTCCATCGCGCCAGCAGCAAGGTTGTCAGTCCAAACATCATCTCGTCGACGAGCGGAATCGGATCTGGAATCAGAAGGTCGGCCACAAAGAGCCCGCCGGCGAGCAGGAAGAGTTGCCGAGAACGGAGACGGAACAACCAACCGGTCAACCAGCTAGGTAACATGTTCCCGGTAGAACGTCAGCATCCTAGTCCAGCAAGTCGCGGCAAGATCTGCGTCGTAGACCTCGGTTCTAGTGTCGTTGAAGAAAGCGTGGTCGGCACCTTCAAAGACCGTAATGTTCGCGGTCTTACCAGCCGCCGCCAAGTCGGCTTCCAACTGGCGTGCTGCAGCGGGTGGTACGAAGTCGTCCTTTTCGGCGAAGAAGCCAAGTACGGGCGCCTGTAGACTCTCGAGGTTGGGAGTCACACTCGGGTGAATGCCGTAAAAATCGACGCACGCTCCGACCGCGGGATTGGCGCAGGCGGCCGAGAGCGAGAGCTGGCCACCCATGCAGAACCCGACCGTCCCAACGTGCTCGCTAGTGACTTCGTTCCTAGACAACAGATAGGCGACCGCGCCACGAAGGTCTTTCTCGACGCGATCGATATCAAGCGCCATCATCAGCTTGCCAGCATCATCCGGGCTGGTGGCGCTCTCACCGTGATACATATCTGGCGCAAGCGCGACAAACCCCTCGGCCGCAAAGCGGTCCGCCACATCCTTAATGTGGTCGACCAGTCCCCACCATTCCTGCAGCACAATGACCCCAGGACCACTCCCGGACAACGGGACGGAAAGATATCCGCTACTCGCCTTGCCGTTCACCGGAAACTCCACCATCGAACCAGACATAGGCACTAGACTCCTTGCAAACCGGTCACCCTATTATCGAACACCCGAACGGAAGAGGCTCACCTCACCGCGAGGCGTCTGCCTCTTCAAGCCGAACGAGCGTGCCATTGGCGTCATAAAACCCCACGGTCCCCTGACCATCGTTGGTCACGCCCAGCACGAGACGCGGCCGGGTGCCGTCACCCAAGTTGATGACCGTCGTCCCTTGGACCGCGCCCATGGCCACGCGCGGTGCGCCCTCCGAGTCGTAGAGCGACAGGAACGGCGAACCAGAAGGATCCACCGAGAGGCCGATGGCGCGCTGCCCTGGCCGACCGAGCAGGTTGAGCGTGGGCTCGCCCTGGAGGTCCAGGCTCGGCCGCCCTTCAGTATCGAGCGCGAGTTGCATGCGGGTCTGCCCCGCCTGTGCCAAACCGATCACCGGGGCACCACCAAGCGAACCGACCAGGATGTTATTAGATGTCTCGTCACCGATGGTCAGCACCGTCTCAGTCCCGCGAACGGCCGCCGCGAGCCGGACCCTGCCCTCACCGTCGTTAAATTGCAGCACCGGGGTACCATCGGGCTCGGACCCGACAACCCCACGAAGCGCGCCATCGGGCCCAAAAAAGGAGAGCGAGGTCAACCCCCGCTCGTCTTCACCGGCGAGGACCGCCCGCAGTTGCCCTGCGCTGTCCACAATATTGACCTGCGGGGCAGTGACGACCTCGGGCCCCTGCGCGCCCAGTCGCGCCGTCAGGAGTAGGTTCGATACCGCACCGCCCAGCATTGACGCCGCTAACATCGCTCCAACCAGCCACCCATGCCTTCTCATACCGCCTCCCCGTTCACCAAGGCTATCTGTGCCATTCTGCACTCGTCGACGCTGGTCAGGGTCGTCCGGCTTGCTCGCGAAAAGCCAAGCCGTGCCGCCAGCGCCTATCGCCATTCAATCAGTCATCAGACGCGCTAAATTGTCTCCCGCGCGTCTCCGGGCCAAGCCAGACCATGGCCACTACCAGCAAGCCCGAGATCACGATACTCAGCAGCATGGCACCACCAATGGTCATCCCACCATCTTGCAACTGTCCGAGCACAAACGGGGTAACCGACCCCACGGCCGCTCCAACGTGATACGACAACCCGGGTCCCACGCCACGCACCGCAGTCGGGAACCGCTCGGTCAGGTAGGCTGGTGCCATCCCCCAGATGCCACCGCCGGTCGCGCCCATTAATATCGCCCCCACCAGCAATAGCGAGTTACTGGAGGTGGTCAGAAACAGCGGCGCCGCGGCGACACCGGTTAACGCCGCCAGCGTGACCGCCCCACGCCGTCCAAGCCGCCCCTCCGATGCACTCCCCCACAGCGCGATACCGACAATCGCTCCACCGTTAAAGCCCACCACGTAGCGCAGCGGGTCAAGATTAAGGTCGCGCAGAAACGTGGGATACCAGAACGAAATCGAGTAGTAGGACAACATAAACGCCGAAATCAGCAACGAGCTCTGGACAGTAGCCCACAACAGATCGGGACGAAATAGGCGTACTACCGACACTCGGTTCTCTAGTACGTTGCTTCCCTGTGCTTTCAGGTATCGTTGCCGCTCAAGCCAGACCGGGCTCTCCGCTACGCCAGTCCGGATCCAGAGCACGAGCAAGGCGGGGATCACGCCGGTCCAAAACATCACTCGCCAGCCAAGCGTCGATTCGGGCGCTGCGCTGAACGGGTCGGGCATCTCGTTGAACACAGGGTAAACAAAGGAAAACGTCAACGCCGACAGGATGTAACCCCAGTACCAACCACCCTGCAATAGCCCCGATGCCAACCCGCGCAACCGGGTTGGCCAGTGCTCCAGTGCCAGCGGCATGCCCGCCGCCCACTCCCCGCCCATGCCGATTCCGAATAAGGCCCGGAACGTGAACAGCACCGCATAGGAAGTAGAAAACCCACTAAGAAAGGCGAACAGCGAGAACCACAGGATGGACAGCATAAGTGGGAGCTTTCGACCCCACCGGTCGGCCATTATCCCGGCGCCTAGGCCGCCCACCAGACGGAACAACAGGGTCACCGTTCCCAGCGCCCCGGCCAGTGCCGCATCGACTGTGAAACTGTTCTGGATGTCCACCAAGATGAACGTCATGATGGTGAAATCGAACCCGTCGAGAAGCCACCCCAAGAAAGTGGCCAAAAATACCCGCCACTGCTGACGGTTGACTTCCCGATACCACGGAACAACGGGTTGCTTCACCGCATCATTCATCAGTTGTGGAGACTCGTTGTCGGAGCTAATTGGCGGCCTGGACAGACTTTTTGCGACTTCCGGGCTCTCGCACTACTCCTGCCCACCCGCTGCAACGCCGCGGCACAGACCCAGCTGTTACAGACGGTCGGGGAATCTCCGATGTCGAGTCGCAAAGATCGCGCCGTACCGAGCAAAGCCGACACGCAAACGTTCCGGTCGTGACGGGTCAGTTCGACGTCCGTACCCCGAGATGTTCTACGAACCAATCGACCAAAGCACCCATGGCCAGCTCGGCATCCGCTCCCACAAAGCCGTGGTCGGCATCGGGAATAATGATCACCTTCGACTGCACTCCATGCTCCTGGAGGGCGGCGTACATTTCATGGCTGTTGCTCACCGGCACGAGGCCATCCGCATCCCCATGAATCAGAAGCGTCGGCGGGTCGTCGGATGACACGTGGATAATGGGTGACACCGACGAAGCTTCCGAGGGGTCGAAATTCAGCGCTGGAAACCGAGTGTTCGCATTAACCGGGTCACTCCCCCGGGCGAGTGGTCGCAGGTCAACTGGCGGGTAATACGCCACCACAGCGGCCACCCGGTTGCCCACGCGAAGCACCGCATCCTCTGACGACGGGTCCCCTTCATCCGAAGCGAGGCCGAGCATCAACGACAGATGCCCACCAGCGCTGCCTCCCCATACGCCGAGTCGATTGGGGTCCACCCCGAACCGCCGGGCATTACGTTTGACATAGCGTACGGCCCGACGGACATCAGGCACGATCTCCGGAAGCACAAACTTCGGGCTACTCCCGTGACGTATCGCGAAAACGGTGAACCCGGCATCAAGTAACGGCTGATAGCGCCGTTGTGATGCATCATGAGGCCGCCACGAAGAACGCCAGCCTCCACTGACCATGTTCAATACAGCGGCCCCATGGGCGTCCGGCGGCGTAAATACGTCAAAGGTCAGCGCCATACCGTACTTGTGTCCGTAGACCACATCAGCGGTAACGCTCACATCTTGAGCAACCACCGGACCAGCCGTCAGCACACCGAACAGCGCAACGAATACCATCACTCTAGCCATGTCGAACTCCCTCTCAGCGTCACCAGCCCTTATTTCGGCATCTTCACCTGAAGCCGCTCATACAGTCGCAGGACCGCTCGTGGGTCAGGCCTGGCCACGCGCGCCCCATAGCTGTCCGCATGCGCGCTAAGGTCTACACGCGCCACCGCGTCCTGCGGTGACACCCCCTGGGCATGCAGTGCCGTCACCTGACGATTCAGATCCCGCAAGTACGCCTGGAGGTTATCGATCTGCCCTCGATCCCGAAACGGGGTCCCGTGCCCGGGTACCATGACATCGAACTCGAGCGCCCTCAGTCGATCAAGCGACGCCGGCCACTCCTCGACATATCCATCCCCCATGTAAGGCAGGCGACCGCCCTGCGGGCTACCGACAAAGAAATCACCCGTGAACACGATCCGTTCCTCGGGCAGAAAAACCAGCGTGTCACCCCCGGTATGCCCAAACCCTGGAAAATGTAACTGCACCTCACGACCGCCTTTGACCAGTGTCATCGTATCGCTGTACGTCACATTCGGTGGCGTCGGCACGGTTTCCTGAATCGCCGCCCAGTGTGCCTCTTGAATCTGCAGTTGAGCCTCCATCCGCTCGCGATCCGCAGTGTCGGTGGTCTGACCAAGCCGCGTCCTCATTTGCTCAATCTGATCAGGAATGCCCTGCGTGAATGATCGATTAGTACGCTGGTCGAGGACGTCCGAGGACAGCATCGTACGAACGAAATCGTGACCGATGATCTCAACATCGTCACCAAAGATCTGATTGCCGTGGGCGTGGTCGAAGTGGTAGTGCGTGTTAAACACATATTTGATCGGCTTATCCGTCAATGTCTTAATGCCTTCAACCAGTCCCCGCGCAGCCGCCGGGGTCACCGACGAATCGACCACCATGACGTGGTCGTCGTTGATGATGACTAGGTTGTTGCTCATCACGGTCATCGACCCGGTGCCGATCGCGAAATAAACTCCGTCCGCTAGCTCCTCAAACCGATGACTCGGGCTGCCGTCTGGACTCTGGAGGACGGCGCCTCGGGTTTGCCATTGGGCAGTAAAGACCACGGCTAAACAGGTCGCTATGGTGAACAGGAATCGATTCATGAGTGCCTCGTTTCTCCTGTCACTGCCGGCGTTCAGGCGCCGAACCGTGACGTGTCGAAGTAATCGCTGAGGGACAGACTTCCACCAAAAGTCGCCCCCCCCCACAACCATCGGGCAGCGACGCGACGACGTGGCGGCCCGTGGTGATGTTCCAGATAGACGTAGCCGCTGTAGACGCCGGTACGGTCTCGGCGTTGCTGCCCATCGCGAATGTGAATGGTCAAAGTGCGCGGCGCCTTAGCCTCGTAGCAATTGTCCCGTCCTGCTGTACGCAGGTGGCGATACGCCATGCGCTGCTCCGCAGCCTGACGATAACGGGAACGCTCCGCAGAGCCCACGTCCGAATACGCACCGCCCCGCATACCATCCAGCGGCGTCGGTCGGTGGTTCCCCAGCCGCCGGCCCTGGGGTGTACCCAACTCAAGGAGCCGGGTCGTGACCAGTTGGGTGAGGCGCGCCACATCAACACATCCGGCCAGCTGGCACTCGGCATGCTCGTCTGGGTGCTCGACCAGATGCGCTACTGGACCGCCAAACTGTCGCTGCAACTCACGCACCTCGGACAGCGGGTCTCCGAAATACACCATTCCGTCGACACGTTGGATAACGTAGCAGTCGCCTGGATGTAATTCCACGACGGTGACGCCCTCATGCTGCGCCGGCAACACCCAGTGATAAGTCTCCGAAGCAGGCCTCCGCTCACCCTGCGCGAATACACCGCCACGCCCCTCGAGCCC
>DQEK01000006.1:0-2449 GCA_003533545.1 Acidobacteriota bacterium
ATCGCGGCCGGGGTGCCCGTGTGGCTTGCGGTTGCGGTGATTCCTGTGTCGTTCACTCTTATCGCCTTACGCTTGGTCTGGCGCGCTTCGCCAAGCTGGGGTGGCCGGACGGTCGCGGCGATCGGGATCTTCATCGGCTACTGGCTTGGGACTACCGACGGGGTGCTGGCGTCAATGCCCTCGTGGCCGCTACTTTCGATTGTGGTGGTGGCGGCGGTCCTTGGTGCGCCGATATTTACTATTCTTGGCGGCGCTGCGGTGTTGCTGTACATGGGTGACGGCGACCTGCCGGTGATCGTTGCCATCGAGACCTACGGGCTGAACACCTCACCGCATCTGCCGGCGATACCGCTGTTCACGTTGGCCGGTTTTGTTCTAGCCCAAGGAAACGCGTCGGAACGATTACTGCGCGTGTTTCGGGCCGGAGTCGGCTGGATTCCTGGTGGCACCGCCATTATCTGTGTCGTGCTCTGCGCGTTCTTTACGGTGTTCACCGGTGGTTCAGGGGTCACAATCCTCGCGCTCGGCGGGTTGCTGTTTCCGGCACTTCTGAAAGACGGATACCGCGAACGTTTCTCGCTTGGTCTACTGACCGCCTCTGGGTCGCTCGGCCTGCTCTTTCCCCCCGCAATGCCACTCATCCTTTATGCCATCGTTGCGCAGGTGGCACCTGACGATCTATTCGTGGCCGGCATTGTGCCCGGTGTTCTGTTAGTTATGCTGGCTGCCGCTTGGGGTGTCCGCGAAGGATTGATTACCGGTGCCGGCCGCCGGAAGTTCGTCGGGCCAGAACTGCGTTCGGCTCTATGGGAAGCGAAGTGGGAGCTGAGCATTCCTTTCGTCGTCCTGGGAGTGCTGTTTAGTGGGTCGGCCACGTTGGTTGAAACGGCGGCCTTTACCGCACTGTACGCTGCGATTATCCAGGGTGTGGTCCATCGAGATTTCACGCTCGGTCGGGGGCTTCACCAAGCGTTCAGCGAGTGCGTGGTTCTGGTCGGGGGCGTGCTGATCATTCTCGGGGTGGCGGTCGGATTTACTGCTTACCTCTACGATGCAGACGTTCCATTTCGGCTCGTGGACTGGGCGAATGAGAACGTCGGATCGAGGCTGATGTTCCTGTTTGGCCTCAACATATTCCTGTTACTGGTTGGCTGTGTAATGGACATTTTCTCAGCCACGTTCGTGGTGGTGCCGTTGATCGTTCCGGTGGCGGAGCAGTTTGGGGTGCACCCGTTACATCTCGGCATCATCTTCATCGCGAATCTGGAGTTGGGGTTTCTCACGCCCCCGGTCGGTCTGAATCTGTTTCTGGCTTCATATCGATTTGATCGGCCGCTACTGGATGTCTACCGGGCCTCCATGCCGCTGTTGGCGATTCTGGGGTTTGGTGTCCTAATCATCACTTATGTACCATGGTTGACCTTGGGGCTGGTCGAATGGCTTGGACGTATCTAAAGGCTGATGCTGGTGGGTCTGATGCTTCCGGGTGGGGCGTTCTTGGGCGTCGAATCGGAGGGAATGCGATGCGGAAACGAATGTGGTGGGCTGTCGCGACCTTGTCGGTGACGGTGGCGGCGGTTGGATGCAGTGACCCGGAATTGACGACGCGGGTGGTCGAGCCGGCCGTGACGTTGGGTGACACCGATAACGGAGAGAGGCGCCTGACGAACCTCCGGCAGCTCACTTTCTCGGGTGAGAACGCCGAAGCGTATTACGCGTTTGATGGCAGCCGTCTGATTTTCCAGACGAGACGCGAGGGAGTTCCTTGCGATCAGATTTACACGATGGAACTGGATGGGACGGACGCCCAGATGGTCAGTTCTGGGGACGGGCGAACCACCTGTGGGTACTTTTTTCCGGACGGCGAATCGATCGTCTATGCGTCAACACATCTCGGCGGTGTCGAATGCCCGCCGGAGCCGGGGTTTGAGATGGGGTACGTCTGGCCCGTCTATGACAGTTACGATATTTTCTCGGCGAATCCGGATGGGTCTGGATTGACCCAAATTACGGATGAGGAAGGCTACGACGCCGAGGCGACCGTCGGTCCGGATGGACGCATCGTGTTCACTAGCGTTCGCGATGGCGACATGGAAATCTACTCCATGAACGGTGACGGCTCTGATGTTCGACGGTTGACGAACAGCCCGGGACCTGATGGGGGACCATTTTTCTCCGCTGACGGAAGCAAGATCGTGTTCCGAGCCCGGGCGATCGAGCCGGGGCCAGAGTTAGACGATTACCGGTCGCTGCTCGATCAGGGCCTGTGGCGGCCGACATCGCTTGAGATCTTCGTGATGGATACTGATGGCGGCAACCGCCGCCAGGTGACCGACTTGGCAGGCGCGAGTTTCGCACCGTTCTGGCATCCGGACAACGAGCGGATCATTTTTAGCTCCAACTGGCACAACCCGGAAGGACGGAACTTCGACCTCTTTATCATTGGCGA
>DQEK01000006.1:2835-4379 GCA_003533545.1 Acidobacteriota bacterium
CCGATGTTTTCCCCGGACGGCAGTGAGCTCGTGTTCGCGTCAAACCGAGACGCACGT
Organism: Acidobacteriota bacterium; assembly: GCA_003533545.1. GTDB lineage: Bacteria > Acidobacteriota > Vicinamibacteria > Vicinamibacterales > UBA8438 > DQEK01. The sequence continues at coordinate 2,893 of DQEK01000006.1, forward strand.
GCAGAGGGCGACACCAACGTGTTCATCGCTGATTGGTCGGAGTAACGGGTTCGCCTGGAGCTACTTCAGGTTGGATACTGTTCTTACCCTCTTGCGTGATCTGGTCGCGATTGACTCCGTTAACCCATCGCTGGTGCCGGGCGCTGCTGGGGAGGCCGCCGTCGCCGCTCGGGTCGCTGGAGCGCTTCGCACTGCCGGACTCGACGTCGAGGTCTCTGAAGTTGCCCCGGGCCGATCGAACGTGGTGGGAGTACTTGAGGGACGAGCGTCGGGACGTACGTTGATGCTGTGTGGCCATTTGGACACCGTAGGCGTCGAAGGGATGACCGCGCCGTTTGATCCCGTTGAGCGCGACGGGCGTCTCTACGGTCGCGGGGCTCAGGACATGAAGGGTGGCGTGGCCGCCATGGTCGATGCGGTGTCCTCACTCGCTGCCGGGGGCATGCTGAGTACCGGCCGCGTGATAGTGGCAGCCGTAGCGGATGAGGAATTTGCCAGCGTCGGTGCCGATGCGTTGGTGCGCGAGTGTACCGCCGACGGCGCTGTGGTGACGGAGCCGACGGACCTGACCCTCGCCACCGGCCATAAGGGGTTTGAGTGGGTCGAGGTGGAAACCCGTGGCCGGGCTGCGCATGGAAGTCGGCCAGGAGAGGGCCTGGATGCGATTCTCCGGATGGGCCGGGTTTTGGCCGGGTTGGAAGCGATCGGCGCTCACCTCAAAGCCGGTTCGCCGCATCCACTGCTTGGGACGGCGTCGCTCCATGCGTCGACGATTTCGGGAGGGCGTGAGCTCAGTGTGTACCCCGATTACTGCCAGTTGCGGTTCGAGCGACGGACGATGACCGGCGAACCCGAACAGGTCGGGTTAAACGAAATCCGGCGCGTGCTGGAGGAATTATGTGATGCAGACCCGGAATTCGAGGCGGCAGCCAGACCGGTGTTCAGCCGCCCGCCGTACGAAGTGCCAGCGGACGATGGTGTTTGTCTCACCTTGGCGGAAGTGATGCGAGCACGCGACCTAGATACTGACCCGACTGGTATGACGTACTGGACTGACGCCGCGATCCTCGGAAACGCGGGGATACCCACCGTATTGTTTGGACCCGCCGGGGCCGGGTTACACGGACCTGAGGAGTACGTCGACATTGACTCGGTTCGTCTCTGTCGAGACATCCTCAAAGCGCTAATCACGGAATATTGCTGACTCTCCGAGGGAGGACACGGAGGGCCTCAACGTCTCCGATGACCGAACAGGCTTGTCGATGAGCTCGGAGGCTAATGGGTTAGGTTCGAGCCGCCACGATCACGTAGCAGGTGACGCAGACTCCGACCGTAGTAGCGCAAGACCTGGCGATCGCGAACCCGGTAGCGTTCACCCTCGACGACGATAATGCCACGGGTCGCGAGTGGTTCGGTCGCACGGTCGACGGCGTCCCGACCGCTTTCGACATCGAGATTCGCGTTCACCAGCCGCAGGGCGTCGAGTA
>DQEK01000006.1:4766-6351 GCA_003533545.1 Acidobacteriota bacterium
CTGCCGACAAGAGCGCGGTGGGGAGCACCTTGTAGAGCTTGCCTATTGCGTCTCGAGTGTGGCGCGTCAGTGTGACAAGGTCTCTTCGCGATTCAGGGTCGGCCTTCTCTAGCGGAATTGGCTGACCGAACGTCACGAACGCCCGTGACTCGTAGCCGACGGCGTAGCGAACCATTTCGGCAACCTCTGCAGCGAAAGGGCGCTGGCGTCGTTTCACGCCCTGATGAGCCAGCGTCTGATCTTCGAGCACGAGGTCGTAGGCGATGGCTACCGGCACAATGACTGCGTCTGGATGCCGTGCGTGCATGACGGCTTGGAGCAGACCCGTTTTCAGCGACTTGAACTCACCGCTGTAGCTGCGTCCGCCTTCCAGATACAAAAACAGGTCGTGGCGATGCACGATCTCCGCGACATAGGCACGAAGTGTGGCCAGATAGGCGGGGTCACGAGAATTACGCCGTATCGGGATCGCCCCGGTGACATGACGATTGAGAAGCCCCATTGCACCATTGAATAGATTGATGCCGGCGGCGATGACCGGCGGTCGGATGTCGTTCTCATCGAGCACGAGTAGTTCCACTAGATAGTCGATGTGGCTCTTGTGGTTCGATGCATACACGACACGATTCGACCGAGTGGCGGCCCGAATCTCTTCCACCTGCTCAGGGTGGCGCAGCACCTTGCGCAGAATTGGGTAGAGGGGGTGTTTCAGGTTGCGATACACGGAGTACCGCTGGGTGGTCCGGAGTTCTTCCAGATAGGCCGAAATACGTTCTTGGGCTTGGTTTGGGCTCAAGCCCGGGCCGCCGCGTAGGTATCGTGCTATCTCCTGACGCGACATCACGGCCTGCGTGATCTCATCGTCCACGCGCGCACTATACCATGGTGCCAAACGGCCCACGGGGTGACTCCAACGCTCGTTGTTAGGCGGTTCTCTTTAGGATTTCCGTGTGCTGAAGTTTCGCGCGAGCATGCCCGTGATGATCGTGTAGGATGACGCTGTCTTGTCGGTCTCGGCACCATCGACGAATCCTCGCTGGCTCCCAGCGGCATCCAGGGTAGCTGCGGTACTAATACTTCTGTTCGGCTTCCTGGTTGGTGTCAAGGCTTTGGGAGCAGGTTTCAAGCTGCTCGGCGGCGATGCCGTCGAAGCGATCTTCTCAGCCACCGCGAATCCCTTCATGGGGCTAATCGTGGGCATTTTGGCCACGACGGTTGTCCAGAGCTCTTCGGTTACGACGGCGATGATCGTTGGTCTCGTTGCCGCGCCGGAGGCGGCATTGCCGTTGTCGAATGCGGTCCCGATGGTCATGGGTGCCAACATCGGCACGACCGTCACCGCGACACTGGTGGCCTTGGCCCATATGGGGCGTCGGGAGGAGTTCGAACGAGCGTTCCCAGTGGCCGTCTGTCACGACGTCTTCAACTACTTGACGGTGCTGATTTTGCTGCCCGTAGAGATGGCGACGGGCTACTTGCGGCGAGCCGCCGAGATCTTGTCTGGCGTTCTTCAAGGGGCGGGTGGCTTCGACTACGAAAGTCCCTTCGCGGAGGTGTTGTCGGCTGCTGTTGCCCCGGTCGAGTT
>DQEK01000124.1 GCA_003533545.1 Acidobacteriota bacterium
GGCGCCTCGGGAGACATGTTAATCGGCGCGCTGCTCGATGCGGGGCTGCCGTTTGAGCACCTGAAAGAGGCTCTGGGTAGCTTAGCGCTGGACGATGGGTGCAAGCTTTCGGCGGAACCGGCCAATCGGTCCGGTATTGCGGCCACCAAGTTCACGGTGACCGCCGATGCGAATAACTCAGACAACGCTCACCGGCACCTGCCGGAGATTACCCGGCTGGTCGATCGGTCGGCTCTGTCGGACAAGTCGAAGGCGAGAGCGCACCGTCTGTTTACGCGGCTGGTCGAAACGGAGGCGGCGATTCATCAGGTTCCGGTAGAGAAGGTGCACCTGCACGAGGTCGGGGCTGTCGACTCGATCGTGGATATCGTTGGAGGAGTGTTTGCGTTTGAGTGGTTCGGAGCGGCGCGCATCGTTGCGTCTCCGGTCAATGTCGGGAGCGGCACGGTGACCTGTGACCATGGCATCCTACCGGTACCCGCACCGGCCACTGCCGCGTTGATATCCGGGGTACCAATTTACGCGGTCGGACCGCCCGGAGAGCTGCTTACGCCGACTGGAGCACTACTGCTTACGGAATTCGTCGATGAGTACGGCTTAATTCCGTCCATGCGGATCGAACACATTGGCTACGGGGCTGGTACTCGCAATCCAGACGGGTATCCGAACGTCTTACGGGTCTTGGTGGGAGAGGGGAGCGAGGGGGGCGGCGGAGAGTGGGTGTCAGTCGTAGAGTGCGAAATTGATGATATGAGTCCGGAGTTGTTCGGTACGCTCAGGGAGCGGCTTTCAGAGGCGGGTGCGGTTGATGTGTCGTACACCGCTATACAGATGAAGAAGGACCGGCCAGGCACGCACGTAACGGTCATCGTGCCGCCGGCGCGACGAGAATCAGTGACCGCGGCGATGTTTCGGGAGTCGACGACCATCGGGGTGCGCCACACGGAAGTGCGCCGCGAGACCTTGCGCCGCGAGGTGGTACAGGTCTCGACTCGGTTTGGCGATGTGCAATGCAAGGCGGCCTGGCGCGCGGGCTGTCTCGTGAATGTTTCCCCGGAGTTCGATGACTGTGCAAGGGTAGCCGCTGGGCACGGTGTGCCGGTCAAGGAAGTGTTAGCAGCGGCCATCAAGGCCTATCAGGATGAGGGAATGCTTGACCGGAGTCAGATTCTGGAGCGTGGCGAGACGGCATCGAGCCGCGCGAAATTTGGGCCTGAACCTATGCCCAGTGGCGGTGTGGAAAGATAGCCATGTCAGGCTTCTATCTCACGACGGCGATTGACTACGTCAATGGGCGACCCCATCTTGGAACCGCCTACGAGAAGATCACGGCCGACGTGATCGCGCGCTACAGGCGCCTGTGCGGGGTCCCGACCCAGTTCGTCATGGGTAATGACGAACATTCGCAGAACGTGTACCAGCGGGCTCGCGAGATGGGCCTCGAGCCGTTGGTGTTTTGTGATCAGATGGAGCAGGCGTTCCGTGAGGTGTGGGCCAAGCTTGACGTTTCGTTCGACGACTTCATCCGGACCACTGAGGAGCGACACCAGGTGGCGGTGACGACGCTGGTGCGTGAGATTGCCGACGCCGGAGATCTGTATGAAGGGGAGTATGAGGGTTGGTACTGTGTTTCCTGTGAGGCCTTCAAACAGGACAAGGACCTGGTGGACGGCGAGTGCCCGACTCACCAAACCCGGCCTGAATGGATCAAAGAAAAGAACCACTTTTTTCGACTTTCGAAGTATCGCGACCGGCTGCTGGCGCACTATGAGGAAAACCCAAACTTCTTGCAGCCCGTAGCGCGCCGAAATGAGATGCTTCGGTTGCTTGAGGGGGGCCTCCAGGACATCTCGATCAGCCGCACTGGTCAGAGCTGGGGAATTCCTTTGCCGTTCGATCCATCGAGCGTCGTGTACGTCTGGTTCGACGCACTAATCAACTACATCGCGGCGGTGGGGTATGGCACCGACGAAACACGTTTCGATGCATGGTGGCCGGCGGACGTGCACGTGGTAGGGAAAGACATTACGCGCTTTCACGCGGTCGTCTGGCCGGCCATGCTTATGAGTGCCGGCATCGCGCTTCCCCGGCGGGTGTTTGGGCACGGGTGGGTGAACTGGGAAGGGCAGCGCATGAGCAAGTCGCTTGGCACCAGTGTCGATCCGCTCCAGGCAGCTGACCGATTCGGTCCAGACCCGCTTCGGCTGTACCTAGTCAAGGAAATCGCCTACGGTCAGGATGGGGATTTCACTTGGGAGCGCTTCGAGGAGCGCTACAACGTTGACTTGGCCAACAACCTTGGCAATCTCGTCAATCGTGTGGCTGTGATGGTCCACAAGTATCGCGACGGGCGTGTGTTTGGGGTGCCTGGCGTTTCGGCCGAACTCGAACCCCTGGCGGACGATGCCGTTCGTCGATACCGGGTGGCTATGGATGAGTACCGGCTGCACGATGGAATGGCGACCGCGTTCGATTTGGTCGACGCGACTAACCAGTTCATCGCGCGTTGCCAGCCGTGGGCCTTGGCGAAACAGCCAAACCGTGGGGCGGAACTCGATCAGGCCCTGTTCGAAATGGTCGAAGCGGTTCGGATTGCGGCGAT
>DQEK01000070.1 GCA_003533545.1 Acidobacteriota bacterium
AAGCGGTCTAGGCGTTCCGTCACCGTGCCGAGCTCGATGCCGTAGGCGTCCGATTCTTCGAGGTTCCAGCCAGCACCCAGGCCGAGATCGAGACGGCCGTCGGAAATGATGTCAAGCGTTGTGGCCATTTTCGCGGTAACGGCCGGGTGTCGGAAGTGCATGGCGTTAACCATGCTCCCGATTCGAATCCGAGACGTTGCCTGGGCAAGCGCGGCGAGCATCGTCCAGCTTTCAAGGCAGGGGCCGTGCGAGTCTCCGCTCCCCGGGTACATGTCGCCGCCCAGCGAGTAAAAGTGGTCGAAGTTCCAAGCTTGGGCGTATGCCTCGCACTCGTCGGTGGCTCGCCAAACATCGAGGAACTCCTGCCATGTTGCATGGTGGGGTGGAGTCTTGACTGCGTACTCGACCATGATGTAGTCCCTTCGACTCCCCCGGACGATGAAGGCGCTAGATTGTCAACTAGTTTTCTGATTGAAAACTTTAGTTGTTATATACTAGCATACTCAGTGGGCACACCAGCCTGCAAGAGCAAGAGGAGGTCACTCAGTGGACGAAGCCTGGTCACCGGTCGTCTTGGCCGAATCCTCATCGTCGACCGAAACGCTTCTCGAAGACCTCTGGACAGGAGCTATCCCCTACGCGGTCTTCCCCGGCTTTCTCGACAAGTCGGAGTGCTCCGGAGTGATCGAGGCTCTCAAGACGGCACCAATGACCACGTTCAAGTCTGGAGACGCTCTCGTGTCAACGCTCGGGGTATATCTGCCCGACGCCGTGAGCGACCCAGATGCCTACTTTGCCCGAGCCGCTGAACTGGAGCCAGCCATCGCGTCCCTTCTCGAGCGTGGCCAGGGCGATGTGCGAGACCGGATCCGCCTCATGTTCGCGTCGCACCTGAAGCGACCCGTAGTTGCTGCGACGGGACCGGAGGGCCAGGAGTACGGACAGGGGAGCCTCCGCGTGCATGGGAGCGGTGCAGGGGCCTCTGTTCACCGCGACGTCGTATCGGTGGATGCCGCCGGGTGGAACGTGGCCGAAATGGATGCGCAGTTTTCCGCCGTACTGATGCTTCAACCCCCCGAAGCCGGTGGAGAACTGACTGTGTACCGACAGAGGTGGCGGCCCGAGGACGATACCGAGTTCAAGAACAAGGGTGCGAAGGGCTGGGACCCGCGAGTTGTAGAAGGGGCGCAGGTCGCTACCTACGCCGCCGCGGCAGGAGACTTATACGTTTTCAATCCGACGCAGTATCACGAGGTACCCCTGACATCAGGGGAGTCTGATCGCGTCAGCATGCAGTTCTTCATGGCATTCGACTTCGAAGGTGACGGTCCGGTCGTGACATTTTCTTGAGGGCGGATCGGCTACTCCGCGACGGCCGACTGCCTGACGGACGCCGTGTCGACGTCGAGATCATCGACGGTTTGATCAGCGCGGTACGTGACTCGTCGACACCGTTTGGCGACGGCACTCCAGTCGACGAACTGAAAGGTTGGCTAATCCTTCCTGCGTTGGCCGAACCCCACGCCCATCTCGACAAAGCTCTGACCGCGGAGATGGTCCCGAACCTCGACGGCGATCTCGACGGGGGCTACGAGGCATGGACCACCGCGGTTCGGGCCGGGAAGTTCACCCACGAGGGCATGGTCGCGAGAGCCATCCAAGCCATCGATCTTCTGCTGGTCCACGGTGTCACCGCTGTCCGCAGTCACGTGAATGTCGGTGGTGACTCCGGTGCCAAGAATGTGGTGGCAATGCAGGAGGCCAAGTCACACTTCACGGGACTGGTCGACATCCAACTAGTTGCGCTCACCATCACTCCACTGGCCGGCCCCGAGGGTGCCGACAATCGAGCCGCATTGGCGGACGCAATCGAGGCCGGTGTCGATCTGGTCGGCGGAGCTCCCAACTTCGATACCGACCCCGCCGGCTTTATAAAGACCGCCTTAGACGCTGCAACTGATGCTGGCCTCGGCATCGATCTCCACGTAGACGAGACGCTCGACCCCTCATCACTCGACGTTCGCGAACTCGCTCGCCAGGTTCAGGACCGCGGTTTTGAACACCAGGTGGCAGCCAGTCACTGCGTGAGCCTCGGAATGCAGACCCCCAAGGTCCAGGCTGAGGTGGCTAGGGAGATCGCTAAGGCAGGCATCGCTGTCTTCCCGCTACCCCAGACCAACCTATTTCTCCAAGGCCGCGAGCTCTCGTCAGCCATTCCCCGCGGCCTTACTGCGATTCGTGCCCTCCAAGACGCCGGGGTGCTAGTTGCGGCGGGCGCCGACAACGTCCAGGACATCTATAACCAGGTGGGCCGAAGCGACCCATTGGAAACCGCTGCCCTGTTGGTCATGGCAGGCCATCAGCTTGCAGACGATGCCTATGGGATGGTGAGCAACGACGCCCGCGACGGCCTTGGCCTCGGCCGAGTTGAACTCATCCCAGGAGCTCCGGCTGACCTGTTGGTGATCAACGCCGTATCTCCACGAGAGGCGATTGCTGATGCCCCGATGTCACGCCGCGTCTACCACCGAGGCGAACTCGTTGCGTCAGCCGATCAATGGACCCAGATACACCGGGCCGTCTAATCGATCAGATCGATATCAGTGCGGGATGTTGACGTCGACGTCTCTTGAATACATAGCCACGATCTTCTGATCGGTCTCCCATTCACCCGCAGCGTTGGCCCGATTCCCTGCAAGCCGAGCGAGAAGGTCCAGGACTAGCGCATCGACGTCTCCCAGTCGGACCTCGTCAACCTCACCGGCCCGCAGAGAGGAAAGAGCCTCGTCAACCGCGTCCAGACAATCGTGACAATGGGAGACAACGTCGGACTCGCACATACCGCTCAGCGCGAAACCGCAAAAGGCCGCATAGACGTACAGGGGCTCCACGAACTTAAGCATCTCGATGCCGTCACCATCAACGACGTCGGCCCCAGTCACCGGCGTTTCTTCGAAGTGGGCGCGTCCCTGACTTAGGCCGGCCAAGAAGTCCCGAGGTTTCAGATCGATAGTTACGCCGCGGCGTTCACGCTCGATGAGAAAGTACGTTGCCCCCGGACCTGTTCCAACTCTGACTACGAGTTGCTCCATGCCCCTAGCCGCGCCAATCCATGCTTTATTCCCGGAAAGAGTTCCAGAAGACGGCTCACCGGTAAGACGGACGCCAGGAAGCGGTGGGTCGCCCTCCCGATCCTCCGTTGCTGCATAGGAAACCCACGACCGGAGTGCCGCTGATGAAAACACATGTCGACATGCAGCTTGGTAACCAGCAACGAACACCCAAGCCATTCGGTCCGCGATGAGACCGCCGGCGATGGCCATAGCCAATGGATCTGAGTCCAGCGGAACTACACGTTCATTCCATGCGTCTCGGTAAGCCGCTTCCGACGCCGACTCGATTCGCTTGAGACCAGTGGCAACGAGGGTCTCGTAGACCTTGTTGTAAGTCATGACTTGCCAGTCCTCCCGGCTACCTCAAGTGATCGCAAAGGGTGATCACTCTCATTACCGATTTTGGAGTTGCGCTCGCCGCCGCTTCAGCGATCTGATTCGACGGCCAACCGGGCCTCTCAGGTCACGTGTTACAACGTCCGCCGTATTACGACCCGGCGCCCCCATAACCCCTGATCCAGGGAACGTCGCCGCACCCGAAAGGTAGAGACCAGGGATCGGGGTGCGGTAGCGCGTCGTCTCCCGTGGTCGGCCGAGGAACGTATCCAAGGGTGCACCGACATACGAGGGGGTCGAACCGAGGTGCAGGGATAACTCCTCTTCGTACCGGTCCGGCGTCATCGCCCGCCACGACTCCACCAGATCCAAAGCGCCGGGTTCCATGAGCCCGGCCCAAAGCTCGAGCCACCGCTCCGGTTCCTTAGAGTCTGACCAACCACCCGGCAGGGAATACGGAGTGAAAAATATCTCTAGGCTTAGGACGTGACGGCCGTCGCCGGGGCTCATCTCCGGATCGAGCACAGATGGATAACTAATTGCCAGCGTCGGCTTCTCGGACACCTGTCCCTCCTCGCGAAGACGGTTGGCGGTCGCCAACTCATCGGGCCGAAGAGAGACGGTCATGGGCGGGTTGAGGACGTCAAGACCCGGGTGGCGAGACTCAATCTGGTCTGCTCCCTTGAACCGTGGCAGGCCAGTCAGGACAGCGTCGAGTTTCGACGCTGACCCTTCGTCGATGTATCGGTTATGCCAGCGCCTGACCATTCGGCGAGCCGCTGGCGGCGGCTTGTCGATCCAGTCCACGAAAACACGGTGTGGGTCGCAGCAGGTCACCACCACATTAGAAGCAAGTTCCGTCCCATCCGAGAGCCGCACACCCTTGATGCTTCCACCGCTAATGATCAAGTGATCGACTCGACTGTCGCATCGGACACGACCACCTGCGATTTCGAAAGCAGCTCGAATCGCGTTGCCCAGCGCCCCGCTACCGCCGCGAGGCCGGCCTTGCTGCATTAGGTGATGGGACGCGAAGTTGAGGGCCGCCATCCCGGTGCCCGGCATATCGGGCCCAAGACCCCAGGCGGTTGGTGCGTGGGAGATCGAAGGCATCGAGACTCGCCAGTCGTCGAAGTAGTCGGCCATGACGTCATTGGCGGTGCGCTTGTCCCAGTTCAGGAGACGGGCTGTAGCCCGGCCCCGTCTTCCGGCGGTGGCGGCGAACCGGCGTAGTGACGGAGGGGTGCGGGCCATCTCAAGCGCCAATTCAGCAACTGGCATGGCATCGGCCAAATAGCGCCGATAACCATCAACCTGGTTCGGGTAGCTGGCCGCCAAGCTCTCGATGGTCTGCTCGGGGTCATGGAAGTGGACCCACGGTTCGGTGTCGTCGTAGAACACATTGACGGAGTTGGCATCGGCCTCGAGATAGCGAAGACCGTGGGCGGTGAGGTCAAGGTCGTCAATCACGTCCATCGCCCGGATAACAGAGTGCTCGGAGGCGCCGATGTTGAAGTTCGCGCCCAGAGCCGACACGGTGGATGTGCACCCACCCACCGTGGACCGTGACTCCAGCACTAGTGTGTCGAACCCGGATCGGGCGAGATACGACGCGCAAATCAGGCCGTTATGGCCTGCGCCGACGACGATTACATCTGCATCAGTCACCGGGTCTCTGTCCATTTCTTGAGGCCGGATTCGGCATGGTCACCATGCCAAATAAACTAGTGTTGACCAAGCAAAGTGAGCAACTAGCAAACATTTGCGTTCATGCTACCGTCACGAGATGGACAACCTCAGGGTCGTTTTCCAAACTGACCGCTACGACGAAAGTGTGGCCTTTTATTCCGGCGTACTGGGACTCGACATAGCCGACTCGTGGGGCGAAGACGGCTGTCGAGGATGTCTATTCGCCTGGGCGGGGACACTCGTCGAGTTCTTCGAAGGGGACTGGGTCGAATCCGGTACCCAACTCGCGATGGAGGTCATCGACGCCGATGCGGAGCACGCTCGACTGGTGGCCGCAGGTGCTGATCCGCAAGACCCAGCCGACATGCCCTGGGGTCATCGCAGCGTGTTTATCATCGACCCCCACGGCAACGAACTCAACTTCTTCCAGATCCTGCCGAAGTCGCCAGACTCATGAACCGTCGCTACGAAGATCTGACTGGCCCTGAGGTCGCCACCGAGATCTCCTCTTCCTCCATT
>DQEK01000255.1 GCA_003533545.1 Acidobacteriota bacterium
TGCCCGTGATGACCTCGCTACCTTCCTGCGCTAGGAGCGAGTTTTGGTGTTCGTGGGTAACCCAGGTGGTAGCCGCGATAGCAGCCAGCGCGAGTCCGTAGGTCCTACGCATCGTTCATCTCCTTCAAGAGAGCGTCACGAGAGAGCCCTCGGGTACAATCAGTTTGAACCGGCGCCGAGCTCCTTTAGCAAGGCCACGGTTTCGGGCCACGCCTTTTCGGTGTTGGCGACAAACACCCCTTCGGCCACCATCAACGGTGTCCATCCGAGCGTATTTCTGGCGTTGATGTCCGCTCCTTGTTCGAGCAGATACTCCACGATGAGGTTCGAGCCCATCATTGCCGCGCCGTGTAGCGCGGTGCTTCCACCCCAGCGCATGTCGCCTCGGTCACGTTGCGGGTCGAGTTGTTTGAGATTGAGGGGGTGTCGCAGCAAGAGTGTCTGCCCGTCGCCCTCGAGCGCGGTGTTCCCGAAGTTGGTAACGTCATGAATGTCGTTGCCCAGTTCATGCGCCAACCGCACTGCTTCGAGCCGCGTCTGCTCCGGCGTGCCGTTGAGCGGGCCGGGGCTCTCACCGTCCCAAAACCCGACGCCGGCCGCTGCCATCAAGGGCGTGACCTGCTGTCCCGTTGGCGTGAGCGGGTCCGCCCCGTGCTCGACCAGCAACCGCATGAGATCAACGTCGCCGTGTTTGGCCGCTAGGTAAAACGGGGTAGCACCGACAAAACTCAGGAAGTTTCGGCCGACTGAGATGCTCGGCGGTGGCCTCGTTATTCCGAGGTCGACTTCGAACGGAATTTCTCTCCAGTTGACCTGCACATTCGGGTTGGCCTCAGCATCGAGCAAAGCGCCCGCCAGTTCCAGACTGTCGAGTGCGCCCGTAGGGATGGGGGGGCGTCCCGAGCCGGGGCGTCGCACCCAGGCCAACGCGTGCAGGATTGAACCCCGGGGGTCTGGCAGGTTTGGATCGGCTCCGGCCTCAAGCAGCAGCCCCGCCAGCTCGTAGTGGGCGTTGATGACCGCGAGTCCCAAAGGGGTGGTGGTGTCACGGCCCGTGGCGTTGATATCGGCCCCGGCCGACAACAGGGCCCGCACGGCGTCGGATCTTCCTTCACGGACGGCGAATAGCAGCGATGTCAGCTGGCCGTTTGAGCGAGCTTCGACGTCGGCGCCGGCTGCCACTAGGGTGCGCACGGCGTCCGCATGTCCCTCGGCGGACGCCCACATGAGCGCTGTCTGCCCCTTCCAGCTTTCGGTCGCGCTGACTGAGGCGCCGGCATCGATCAGTAGCTGCAGCACGTCAACACGTCCCGTGCGCGCCGCGATCATCAGTGGCGTGTCGCCTCCGGGGCTCGCTGTCTCAGGCGTTGCGCCTGCAGCCAGCAGAGCCTCGACCATCGCCACACTGCCGTTGGTCGCCGCGAGCGCGAGTGGTGTTACCCCGTAGCGATTCGTGACGTCTACCGCGGCGCCGCCGCTGATCAGTCGGTGGGCGGTGCCCTGGTCATTCCGTTGGATGGCCCAATGCAGTGGGGTGGTGCCATCGGGTTCAGTGCCATTGGGGTCTGCGCCCTCGTCAAGCAGGCGGCTGACGGCGCCGGCCGAGCCGCTCTTGACGGCATCAATGAGAGCTGTCTGGGCGCTGACCGGAACGGTTAGCGGGCCACAGAAAAGACCGGCGACCCAGAGGAAAGCAACCGCGCGAAGCCCAGCCGCCGCTTGTCCGTCTATCATCGTCTACACTCCCGGTCGGGCGACCGTGCTACCCGACCACATTATGATACCCGATGGGTCATTGAGGGGTTGAGTGTCACACGACGTTGACAAGAGAGGGACGCGGGGCGTATGAAGGGGGTTCACATGCGCTACAAGGGGGCGTTCTACGCGTCGGCGGCTTTGTTCGTGGGGCTCGGTAGCGGTGCCTTGATGGCCGCGCCGGCACAAGAGGCCGGCACGTTGACCGCCGACGCTGTCGAGGCCGTGCTGACGGAGTATTGCGTCACGTGTCACAACGAGCGAGTTGTGACCGGTGGCGGAACAGCGCCGTCAGCGCTCGTGACTCAGCTCCGGACCGCTGGGTTGGCGCTCGATGTCATGAATGTGTCGAATGTGGGAGAGCACGCGGGTGTCTGGGAATCGGTGGTGCGAAAGTTGCGCATCGGCGCGATGCCACCTAGTGGTCGTCCTCGGCCCGACGAGACGACTCTTGGCGCGGTGGCCTCCTGGATCGAGACCGCACTCGACCGTGCGGCCGTGGCGACTCCCGACCCCGGGCGTAGGCCGGCCTTGCACCGGCTGAGTCGCACCGAGTATCAAAATGCGGTGCGCGACTTACTCGCGCTTGACGACCTCCCCAAAGAACTCGATATCGCAGTTATGTTGCCAGCCGACAACGCTACCAGCGGTTTCGACAATCTGGCCGATTTGCTGTTTGTCTCGCCGACGCTCATGGAGCGGTATCTCGCTGCCGCGCGGAAAATCAGCCGGCTCGCGGTTGGTGACCAGACGATGTTACCGATTGTGGACACCTATCAACTCGACAGAGACCTTGTGCAGGACGGCCACCTCACCGGG
>DQEK01000287.1:0-142 GCA_003533545.1 Acidobacteriota bacterium
CCGGCTGTCTCGACAATTTTCACGCCCGATTCGACGATGGCGCTCGCGTACTCCCTATACGGCACGGGTTTGAGCGTCGGCAGAAACGTCAGGTTGACACCGAACGGCTTGTCAGTCATCTCGCGGGTACGCGCAATTTCCT
>DQEK01000287.1:442-2405 GCA_003533545.1 Acidobacteriota bacterium
CTCAGTCATCTCGCGGGTGCGCGCAATTTCCTTTGTTAGTGCCTCGGGCGTGGGCTGGGTCAGCGCCGTGAGAAAACCGAGTGCTCCGGCGTTGGCTACCGCTGACACTAGTTCGGCGATGCCGACGTTCTGCATGCCTCCCTGTACGATGGGATGTTCGACGCCGAACACTTCCGTGAAACGAGTCTTGATCACCGGCTATGGGCTCCTTGGCGGCCACTTGCTGCGTCGCCAGTATAGTCTTAGGGTGGGGAGAGCCTCCAGTCAGACTATGCCGTTCTCTTGGGAATATCCGTTCACGTGCTACGTTCAGCGTGGTGGTTGAACTCAGGACAGACCCGCATAGATCGACGGTGTGTCCCCTTAAGGGCCGGGGGGCTTGCCAGCGAGGGGGCGCCGTCGGACAATGAGCCCCGCGACGCAACATCTGCTGCTTGGTCGATACTGCTATGCGCATTGAACCGCTGTCTCCCATCATCGGCGCCGAGGTGTCCGGTCTGGACCTTTCCGTCCCGGTGGCCCAGGAGGATTTTGAGACCCTGCATGCGGGCTTAATGACTCATCTGGTGTTGTTTTTTCGTGACCAGGAATTGTCATTCGAACAACACAAGGCGTTCGGCCAGCGGTTCGGCGACTTGCACATTCACCCAGCCGCGCCCAAAGACAGCGAACATCCAGAGATCTTGGTTGTACACGGTGACGCGGACACGAAATTCGTTGCGGGTGAGGTCTGGCACTCGGATGTCTCATGTGACCGTGAGCCGCCGATGGGCAGCATTTTGATGATCAACCAAGTGCCAGACTCTGGCGGCGACACGCTATTTGCCAGCATGTACGCCGCGTATGAGGCGCTGTCCGACCGGTTGCAGCGGTTACTGGGAGAACTGACTGCAACCCATGACGGTCGACACTACTACGTTGGGCGTTACGGTGATGCGAATCTCCGGGACGGTAGCTATCCCTCGGCTGAGCACCCGGCCGTGCGTACACATCCGGTGACGGGTCGGCAGGCGCTCTTTGTGAATCAGGGGTTCACGACGGGGTTCAAGGAGCTCAAGCCGGCGGAAAGTGACGCGTTGCTGGCGTTCCTCCTGGCGCACTGTGCCGCGCCCGAGTTTCAGTGTCGGTTCCGCTGGCGTACGAATTCGGTGGCGTTCTGGGACAACCGATGCACCCAGCATCTCGCTATCTGGGACTACTACCCGCAGACTCGCCACGGCTATCGCGTGACCATCGCTGGGGACCGTCCGTTCTATGCCTCGGAGCCGGTGTTGGCGCGAGATCCGTCCGTTGGGCAGAAGACGTAGAGATTCAGAAATGCGCGCTCGCAGGGCCTGCCGTTTAGCGACTCTGGTCTTTCGATAACGACGCGGCGGCGCTTTGTTCGGGGTGGCAGTCCTGGGCGTCTGTCGGCGAGTCCGTTACCCGCTGAATAGCCCAACCACCGTCACCGATGCGGTCACACAGACGGCGGCGGCAAGGGTCATCCAGACACCGACTTTTGCCATGTCACGGATCGAGAAATAGCCTGCTGAATAGGGCAGTACGTTGGTGGGGCTCTCGGTGACGAGAATGAACGCCAGGGTTGAGGTGAACGCCGCCGGCGCGGCAATCGTCCAGGGGTCGAGTCCCAGGTCGAGCGCCAGTGCTAGCAGAATCGGCATGATGAGTGACCCGGTGACCGTGTTACTGGAGAAAAGCAGGTGAAGCAGTGCCACGGCGATGACGATGACGAACGGCCGGAGGAGCATGGGGACCAACACCAGGTTTCCCAGTAGCAGTTGGGCCAGCCAACGTGCGGCTCCGGTCTCGAACACCATTAACCCCAATGACAGCCCGGCGACGATGAGCATGACCCCACCCCAATCCATGCTCTGCTGCGCTTCTTTCCAGGTCATCACCCGGATGGTCGGCAGAAACAGCGTCAAGCCGCCGAATAGCGCCACCGCTTGGACCGGCGGGT
>DQEK01000287.1:2741-7023 GCA_003533545.1 Acidobacteriota bacterium
CCCGCCCACCGGTCAAGTCGGCAAGGAAAGGCGTAACCAGCCAGCCGGTAATCGTTAGGGCGAAAATACTCAGGGTTTTACGCTCGACCGGTTTGAGGGTTCCGAGCGTTGCCAGCTTCCGGTCGATTTCCGATCGGTCGAATGGGAGCCGGTCAATCTCGGGCGGGAAAAGCCGGAGCAGGAGCCACCACCCCGCGGGGATCATCAGTAAGGCGGCCGGTACTCCCACGAGCATCCACTGCCCGAACGAGATTGACACGCCGGCCAGCTCTTCCAGATAGCTCAGCGCAATCAAATTGGCGGCGGTGCCGGCCGGTGTGCCGATCCCGCCGATCAGCGGCCCATAAGCGCACGAAATCATCAACGCGCGTCCGTAGTTGCTCCGCAGTGGTTTCAGCCCGGCATCCTTCAGCACCCCAACGCCGAGCGGCAACATGACCGCCGCAACCGCCATGTCGGTGATCCACATCGATAACAGGGCACCGGCGGTGATGAACCCGAGCAGTACTCGGTCGGTGCGGGTTCCGGAGAGTCGCAACACGTGGAGCACCATCCGAGTGCCGAGTCCGGACCGGGTGAAGCCGGTGGATAGGAACAGCACCCCAATGAAGAACACGATCAATGGGTTGCCAAAGCCGGCATTGACTGCGGACGAGAAATCGGTGATGCCGAATGCCGGAATCAGTATTAGGACCAACAAGGACGTCGCCGGAAACGGCATCGCCTCGGTCACCCACAACGTGACCGCGAAGAGCAGAATCGCGAGGCAGGTCTTGCCGTCTGGCGTTAGGGCAATGACTTCGCCCGCCCGTTCCAGCGGTTCTGGGGTCGGTAGCAGATGCACCACGAGCATAGAGGCCGTTGCGACCAGAAATGCCCAAACAGCGCGTCGCTCGCCCGTGTTTCCCATTTGAGGTGTCATGCAATCTTACCTACATCGGGTCGAACCGGCCGTCGACGGCGGTCCAGCCACCGTCAACCATTAGCAACGAACCCGTCACGAAGCTTGCAGCGTCCGAGGCGAGAAACACTGTTGGACCGACCATTTCTTCGGCGGTGGCCCAGCGGTTGAACACGCTTTTGGCGGCGTAGGCTTCACGCCACAGGGGTTTGCTCTTAATCTGCGACGTTAGCGGTGTGTCCACGACACCTGGGCCGACTGCGTTCACCCGAACTCCGGACGGTCCGAGTTCGGCCGCCGCCGTGCGTACGAGCTGTACGATGCCGGCCTTGGTTGAGGCATAGATCGATTGTCCGGGCTCGACGACGGTGGCGCGGATCGACGAGAACAGGATAATGCTGCCCTTGCCGCGCGAGGCCATGAGCCGCCCCGCCGTTCTCAGCACATGGAAACTACCTTTCAGGTTCACGTCGATGACCCGGTCGAACTCGTCGTCGGTGTATTCCACTAGCGGTTTTCGAACGTTTACCCCCGGGGTGCAGACTACGATGTCCAGCGCGCCGTGCTGTTCCATCACTTGACCGAGGGCGTCGTCCACGGCGCCGTTGTCGGTGACGTCGACGGCGCCTGCATCGGCCGTGCCGCATTCCGCGGTGATTGCTTCGGCGGTGTTCGCCGCTGCATCACCGTCGATGTCTAGGCAGCGCACGGTAGCCCCCTGCTGACCACAGCCCCTAGCGACGGCCTCGCCGATACCAGACCCGGCTCCGATGATGGCCGCCACGCGTCCCCCTAGGCCGAACAGCCGATCGCTCGTCATGACATCTCCACGGGCCTGTTTCTTGTGATCACGCCGGCGATGACCGCAGCAGTCAGCGCCGCGCCGAGTCCTAGCATGGAAGGAGTCATCCCGGCGAGGCCGTTCCCGTCCGTCGTCAACTGCAGGAACCCGGCGACGGCCGTTCCGGCGACGGTCGACGCTAGCGCTTCGGAGGTTCGAATCCGGCGGACATAAAGTCCCACCACCAGAGGCACGAACAGGCTAACGGTCAGTAGCGTGTAGAAGAAGGTCAGTGCTGAGACAATCGAGTTGAACGCGATGGACAAGATCGTGCCGGCGGTGCCACCGGCCACGGCGGCGCCGCGGGCCACTTGAAGCACTCGGGCGTCGCTGGCATCGGGATTGATGAAGCGTCCGTACAGGTCTCGAGAGAGGGAGGTGGCTAGCATGAACAGGATAGCGTCGGCTGAACTAATCTCGGCCGAGAAGATGGCGGCCAGTCCGAGCGCTCCCAAAAGCGGCGGAAGCGTTTCGATGAGCAGCGTCGGCAGCGCAAAGTTCAGTGTCTGGTCGGTCAGGTCAGGTACCACAGTCCTGGCCATCATGCCGAGCAGGGCGGGTGCGGCGGCGCATATGAGCAACGCCAGCCCGTTCAGCCCGACGCCTAGTTTCACGGCACGGTCGTCGCTCGCGGCGTAGACCCGTTGCACAATTCCGGGCGAGCAGATGAACGAGGGGCCCAGCGTTGCCAGGTAAAACCATCCGGAGCCGCCCCCTTGCCAGATGTTCCAGTACCCTTCGATCTCGCGGGTGTCAGCGAGCAACTGGGGGAACCCACCGACGGAAGTCAATATCATTGGGAAAATAACGACGAAGCCGGTCAGTAGTACGACCAGTTGAACCGTGTTCACGACAACCGAGGTGAGCAGCCCGCCAGCCGTGAAATAGACGGTTACCACGATGCCGCCGATGAGCGATCCGATCCACCGGTCCAGTCCACTCACGGCACCGAGCACGAAGCCCATCGCCATGAGTTGGGCGGCCAATATGAACAGGGTGCCGACCCAGAGTAGGATTGTGATTGTGGCGCGGGCCTCTCGGCCGTAGCGATGTTCGAGGAAGTCGCCGACCGTGCGTAGGTTGTGCGCTGCCGCCAGTTGCCTCAAGCGAGGACCGATCCAGAACGCGAGTGCGATCGATCCGATGCCGGCCGACCCAACCCACCACGAGGCACTCAGTCCATCCCGGTAGCCGAGCCCGGCTGCGCCGACCGTTGAGCCAGCACCGATGTTGATCGCCAGCAACGTCGCGAAGATCAGCCCCGGCCCGAGTCGCCGGCCGGCGACGAAGAAGTCGCTAGTGGTGCCGACTCGGCGACCTGACCACACGCCAATTGCCAGCAATACTCCCGCGTAGAGCAGCAAGACACAGAGGTAGAGATTCACTGGCCCGCCTGGAGGTCACGAGCGGCGGGATATCCGGGGATGCCGGTGGCGGCTCGGACGGCCCGGACAATCGCCTCGGCCATGGCTTCGGCCGCGAGTGCACCAACCGTGGTGAGGCTCACTGGTGCGTCGTAGGTCCCGGTCGAGAGCGCAAAGATCGCATCGCCGTCGGTCGGCGTGTGCGCTGGGGCAATGGCCCGTGCGATGCCGTCGTGGGCCATTTGCGCCATGACGGTCGCTTGGACCTGATCGAGCCTGGCATTGGTCGCGACCACCCCGATGGTGGTGTTCGTCCCAGGTTGGCTACTGCGAATCTGTCCGGTTCGTAGAAGTGTCCGCGCGTCAGCGAGCCCGCGGCCATTTTCGGTCCGTACGCCGGCCACCACCTGGCCAGTCGTCGGGTCGATGACGTCGCCGACGGCGTTCACGGCTACGAGTGCCGCTACAATCAGTCCGCCCTGGAGCGAGACGCTGGTTGATCCGACGCCCCCTTTCATTGCGCGGCCGGGTCCGCCGGTCTTGCCGACGGTGGCACCCGCACCGACGCCGATGTTGCCCTCGGTTACGGCTTCTGCTGTGGCGGCTTCGGCGGCCCGGTAGCCACAGTCGGCGGTTGGATGAGTCCCGCTGTCGTTACCAACCCCTAGGTCGAACAGAACGGCCGCTGGCACGATTGGTACCTTCGCGATACGCGTGTCGTACCCGATGTCCCGTTCAGAGAGGTACCGCATCACACCGCTTGCGGTATCGAGCCCGAAGGCGCTGCCCCCGGACAGTACGATCGCGTGGACCTCTTGTACCGTCTTGGTAGGGTTGAGCAGTGCCGTTTCTCGGGTTCCGGGGGCCCCGCCGCGCACGTCGACACCGGCTACAGCACCGGCCTCTGCGAGGACCACGGTGCACCCTGTCGGACGCGTCCCTAGGGAGTGATGTCCGACTTTAAGACCGTCGACGGCGGTGAGCCCCAAGTTCGACTGTGACAGGGTCAGCGGCTGGATAGTGAGTCCTCCGGCGATGCCGGCGGCGATGGCCAGTAAACGACGCCCCCCGACGCGACCCTTAGGTCGCGAGGTGGCGGCAGGGCCCGCCGTGAGCCGGAAGGGAGTCGACATCGGTTCTCCAGGATGATAACGGAAAGCGCCGTTGTCCGGCACG
>DQEK01000287.1:7416-9939 GCA_003533545.1 Acidobacteriota bacterium
CGGGCCACTAGCGCGCCTGTCGTGGACTCGGCGCGGGCCAGGACTGTCGACTCGCCCGGCTGGGCGGACGCTGTGTTCCAGGACTATGCGGGCCGTTGCTCGGGACCGACCCCGCTAGTCGTTGCTCTCGGAAGAGACGCCCCGTAGCGGTTTGCCGGCTACCTGTGCGTCGTACTGTTCGTCCGACATGAATGCGATATCGGTCCACCCGTGCCCCATCTCATCCATCGTGCGGGAGCCCCAACCGATCCAGGCCGACGGGTCGGGGTTGTGGCGATTGTTCGCCGTGTTGTCGTGCCAGGAGACAGTGTGGAGGATCGTGCCTTTGGGGAACAGATGTGGTTTTTCGAAGGCATACACGATTTGCCACGTCTGCTCGTAATCGGTGACGTCGGTCAGCACCTCGCGCCGTCCGTCGACATGAATGGCCTCCAGGAGCATGCGTTTGCCGCGAAAATGCATGTGCGGCTGGAAGCTGAGGATGAGGCCTGCCTGTGGCAGGGGCCAGAACCGCTCGTGTCGAACGACGGAATTCGGCGGAATGCTCATCAGCGCGACACCGTTGAGAGTGTTGTCGTCGACAAGCGCACCCGTGGGCATCCGCTCCTCGTTTAGGTCAAGGTCGTAGCCGGCGCGGAGCAGACGGTCCTCAACGGCTTCCCGATTGAGTTTCCAGTCATGCCCGATGCCGGTCCGGATGCGGTGCGCCGTGACGATGAGCTCCGGCACCTCTCCCTTCGGATAGAACTTGATACCAACTTTCTGACGGTCGACCGTTTCTTCGCCCCAGGGGTGGTAGTGCGGTGCGAACCGAAACTGTCCACCTGCGGGCAGCTTTCGCCCTGTCCCGTCCGGGTAATATTGGCCGGTGCTGCCCATCGCGTACTCGATCAGGTCGATTTCGCGAGTGTTCGATCCCATACCGAGTCGGAACTCCTCACGGTCCTCGACGGTCTCTGGCACGCTGACATAGACGTGCGAGTGATGGACGCAACAGTAAGCCTCTGGAATGATCTGCACCCACTTCACGTAGCGATCTTCGGTGAGTCCTGGGTCGACGATTTCGGACGGATAAAAATCGGCCCCCTCGGCCGGAATCTGGAACCCCTCCTCCATTTGTACCACTAGGTCCGGCTCGCCGTAGGTCCACTCGTTTAGGTTGGCAAGCTCAAGTGGGGGCGGCGCGTCGGCCGGGTTGCCACGCGGAGCGCCGGCCTCGACCCAAGCGACGATCGTGGCGATCTCATCGTCACTCAATGACGGGTCGGCGACGTACTTTCCGATGCTACGGTCGATATGCCAGGGTGGCATCTGCCTGGCCACTACCCGGTCCCTGATAGCACGGGCCCAGGGGCGAGTTTCCTCAAAAGTCAACAGCGACATCGGAGCACCGGTGCCGGGGCGATGACAGTTCTGACACGACTGTTGCAGCAGCGGTAGCACGTCCCGGGTGAATGTCGCGCCGTCGTCTGTCTGTCCTGACTTTGCGGCACTCGGAGAAAGGGCACCCACTGTGAGAGTGACGGCGACGACTGCGAGGCGCGTCGAGACAACCCGCATGACTGGACCTCCGGGGTGAGGAAATCTACCTGACGGTCGCTCAAGTGTAGCGCCTTGGCTCAGAGGTTCGCAACGGATTACGGGGAATCGCGTTTGGGTGCCGGTTGTGACGACGCGTCGCCTCGTGATACACCGTGTTCCACGGGCTGGTCTAAGATCCGTCCAGATTGGGAGATAGACATGAACGCCTATCGTTGGTCCGTCCTACCGGTCCTCGCGGCGTCCGCACTGCTGGTGGCTGGACCGTGCGTGGGGTCTGCCCATGCGCAGAACGAGCCAGTGCACGCGGTGTATGACGGCTTCTTCGTCACGGATGAGGGCCTACACGTGCTGTCATTCGCGTACTTTAGCCACAACTTTGAGCCGGTCACTGTGCCCGTTGGTCCCACGAACAGCTTTGGACCTGGTCCGTCGGACCGTCAACAACCCACGACATTTCTTCCCGGGCATCGACGCTTCCAGTGCGTCATGGTCATGGGACCAGGTTTTGATGGTGGTTTGCGCTGGACGGTAGACCACGGCGGTACCGCCACGACGACCAGCGACGACATGTTGCAGTACAACTGGGAGCTTGAGGTCGGCTCGGTGCGTAACGCCCTGCGAGATGTTGAGCTGGCCGAGGCACCGCGCGGGGTCTGCTTGAACCGTTCTCCGACGGTTAGATTTCTCGGTTTGCGCAATGGGCCGGGAGGCGCGCCGGCCGAGGTGCAGAGCACGGTCGGCGGCGAGTTAAAGCTGTTCGGTAGTGTCCGTGACGAAGGGTTGCCTCGGGGAGCGACCCTGGTTACCCGCTGGCGGGTGCTGAGTGGTCCAGGAATGGTTACCTTCAGCGCGCCAGACGAGCCCCGCACGCTGGCCTCGTTCGATACTCCAGGTGCTTACGAGCTTGAGTTATGGGCCAGCGATGGCGAGCGTGAAGGCTCTAATCGGGTCGCCGTTGTGGTCGGTCCAGCGCCTTGAAGT
>DQEK01000287.1:10287-10454 GCA_003533545.1 Acidobacteriota bacterium
GAAAACATCCGACCAGAACGCCTCAAGAAATGTCTATCTGTTTGAGGCGACCGAAGTTTTAGCCCTATCGAAAGCCTTAGCGCAGTTGTTTGGGCGCGAGGCTGCGGTTGTCCTTATCGCGTCAGAGCAGGTACACTTATCGGCGCTGGCACTGTCCAACCCCTGTG
>DQEK01000287.1:10802-11189 GCA_003533545.1 Acidobacteriota bacterium
GTTGGGTTCGTCTCGGTCAGATTCCGTGAACAACGTAGCGTTGGTGCTGGCGATAGGGAGATTTGGTGCGCGTACATATCGTTAACCCGAGTCATTTTTCCTTCGGGACAGGTTTCATCACACCGCGCTGGATGTTTGTGCTTGCTGCAGCTACACCTGCCAAGTGGGGTGACCCCGTGTTGAGCGACGAGTCGCTTGCGCCGTTCGATACCGATCAGCTTGAGAAAGGCGACGTTATCGGGATCGGGCTCCATACAGGAAACGCCCTAGTTGGCTATGCACTCGGGGAGCGCGCTCGGGCACGCGGTGCATGGGTAATTTACGGCGGAAGCCACCCCACGTTGTTTCCGGAAGAGGCTCTTGAGCACGGTGGTGCGCATGCGGTGG
>DQEK01000125.1:0-302 GCA_003533545.1 Acidobacteriota bacterium
CGACAGATTTACAGTCTGTTGCGTTTGACCGCTCCGCAACCTCGCCGATGACTGCGACCTCACTGGTCGATCAACTCAGGTTCTACGCCGCTCGTCGCTAACTCCAACCCGGCGGCCGACCCAACCACTCTCGCCTTAGATTGGTCACCTGCCGGCTTCGTCTCTCACGCGATAACGCCACGATACGGGACGGCGTCAACCATTAGTAGCTACTGCTCAGGACACTCCACGGCGGCACCGGATGGCGCGCGCCCGACCACCAGAATCCCTTGGAGCTGGCGAAGGGATTCGAACCCCCGACC
>DQEK01000125.1:655-7165 GCA_003533545.1 Acidobacteriota bacterium
GCTCTACCGGACTGAGCTACGCCAGCCGGACCAAACAGTCATCGTAGCACAACCCATGCCACCCATAGCAAGAAACTATCTCTGCACCGACCTACGTTGGCGAACGGCCTCGTAAACACTCACGCCAGCCGCGACGGCAACGTTAAGGCTATTGACGCAACCAAGCATGGGAATTGAGGCTACGCGGTCACACCGGTCTCGGACGAGTCGACGTAACCCACGGCCCTCGTTCCCCAAGACGAGTGCGGTAGGCAACGTCAAATCAAAATTCTCATACAGTGGGTCGCCGTCCGCCTCCAAGCCGACTGTCCAGATGCCAGCAGACTGCAGTTGGGTCAACGCCCTGGCGATGTTCACCACCGATACCAGCCGTACGTGGGCCAACGCGCCGGCCGATGTCTTGGCCACTGATCCTAGCGATGCCGCCCGCCTTGTCTGCCGGATAACACCGTCGACACCGGCCGCATCAGCGACACGCAGAATCGTCCCCAGGTTCTGCGGATCCTCGATGCCATCAAGCACCAGCAACAGCTTCGGAGCTTCGGCCAATCCGAGCAACTCCTCCAAGGTCAGCAACGCCGGCGCGGTCGCATCCGCGACCACCCCTTGATGATTGCGACCACTCGTAGTGCGGTCAAGCGCAGCCAAAGGCACTCGTGTGACTGACACACCTGCCTCTGCGGCTAACCGCCGTACCTCCGCCGTCTTGTCCGAGAAGCTGGCGAGCCGAATCGCCCGCACCCGGCCCGCGCGAAGCCCCTCAATGACCGCGTTCACCCCGTAGATGATCATGAAGACCGCAATGGTCAGGACATCCGGAGCAGCGCAACCGCGTGTGCGGCGATCGCCTCTCCCCGTCCGATAGCACCGAGTCCTTCGTTTGTCTTTCCCTTGATGCTCACCTGATCCAAGTCGACGCCAACCGCGGCGGCCAGCGATTCTCGCATCCGGATTACGTGCGGACCGATCTTAGGTCGCTCGGCCACGACGACGACGTCTAAGTTCGAGACCTCAAACCCGCGGGCTCGCACAAGGTCCACCACAACCCGAAGCAACCCTACGCTTGCAGCGCCCTCCCAACGGGATTCCGTATCAGGAAAGTGCTCTCCTATGTCGCCCGCCGCGGCGGCGCCGAGCATTGCGTCCGTCACGGCATGACAAACTGCGTCCGCATCCGAGTGCCCACTCAATCCCCTGTCATGAGGGATCTCCACGCCAGCTAGAATGAGCGGACGCCCCTCTACGAGCCGGTGCAAGTCATAACCGAACCCCACTCGAGCCGCTGCCACTGTACCCCCTAACAATCTCTCCACAACGGTCAAGTCATGCACCGTCGTAATCTTGATATTTTGCGGCTCGCCGTCTACCAAGGCGACCCGGTGACCGGCCCGTTCAGCCAGGACCGCCTCGTCGGTCGCCTCCACTCCCCCACGCCCAAGTCGGATAGCATCGGCTAGTACTGCACGGCGAAATGCCTGTGGAGTCTGGGCGATGACGAGCATCTGGCGGGCCAGCGTGCGGCCGACAAAGCGCGAATCTCCAACCGCTCGCTGCTTGACGGTTTCCTGGGCCGGTAGCGCCGCAATCGCCGCGCCGTGCCTCTCAGCTGCTTCCAGGGTGCGTACAATTAGATTATCTGGGCACAAGGGTCGCACTGCGTCGTGGATAACGAAAAGGTCGCTTTCTGGCGAGGCCGCGTCGAAACCTAACGCCACGGAATCCTGTCGACGCGGGCCACCCGATACTACCCGCATGGGCGTGCCGCACAACGCTTGGACCGGTAACGGCGCTGGCAACTCGCCTGAGGGCATCACAAGTATGATCTCGTCGACCCGAGAGCAACGGTCGAGCACCGTCAGACTGCGCTGGAGTATTGTCGTGCCGGCCACCGAAAGGAGTTGCTTCGGTCGATCAGCGCCCACTCGGCTGCCCAACCCACCCGCTGCTATGATTGCCGTCACCATTACGGTCATCCGAACAATCCGTCAAGTGCCGCATCAATGGTGTCTACACCCTGCAGATCGCAGTCGGGAACGACGACACCCGGGGTAATGTTTCCGGACGGCATGAGACACCGTTTAAACCCCATCTGCTGTGCCTCGCGAACCCGCAATTCGGCGTGGGTACTCGCGCGTACTTCACCAGCAAGACCAAGCTCTCCAAATAGCACGACGTCCGACGACACGGGCTGGTTGCGCATACTCGAGACCACCGCGGCCGCAATGGCCAGGTCTGCGGCCGGCTCATCGACGAGAATGCCACCAGGCACGTTCACGAACACATCCTCACCACCCAGGTGCAAACCAACTCGTTTCTCCAGCACGGTTAGTAGCAACGACAGACGCTGGCGGTCAATCCCACTCGTCACCCGTTGAGCATTGCCGTACGAACCGGTACCCACGAGGGCCTG
Organism: Acidobacteriota bacterium; assembly: GCA_003533545.1. Lineage (GTDB taxonomy): Bacteria > Acidobacteriota > Vicinamibacteria > Vicinamibacterales > UBA8438 > DQEK01. Next base: position 3,066 of record DQEK01000125.1, read on the forward strand.
CACTTCCACGAGAATCGGCCGCGCCCCTTCAATTGAGCACAGAACCACCGACCCAGCGACATCGGATTTCCGCTCGGCTAGGAAGAATTCTGATGGATTTGGCACCGCCTCAAGGCCCCCGGCGGTCATCCGAAACAAACCCAACTCACTGACGGCGCCGAAGCGATTCTTGACTGCGCGGACCACTCGGTGGGCGTGATGCCTGTCACCCTCAAAGTAAAGGACAGTATCGACGACGTGCTCTAGCACCTTCGGGCCGGCCAGCCCGCCCTGCTTCGTCACGTGCCCCACGATCAGGACCGGCACGTTCTGCCCCTTCGCCCAAAACAGCAACTGGGTCGCCACCTCGCGCACCTGCCCAATCGTTCCTGGCACCCCCTCGAACTTCGAAGAAAACGCGGTTTGAATCGAATCGATGATCACGAGTCCTGGCGAAACCTTCGCACACTCATCCAGAACCCGCTCAAGACAAGTCTCCGCCAACAAATACAGCGGGGCCGAAGACACCCCGAGTCGCTGGCCCCGGGCCCGTACCTGGTGGGGCGACTCCTCACCCGAGCAATAAAGCACGGGACGACCGCTTTCGGAAACTCGTGCGGCAGCCTGTAACAGCAAAGTCGACTTGCCGATACCCGGCTCACCGCCAAGCAGCACTAGCGACCCCGGCACCAGCCCCCCACCAAGCACCCGGTCGAATTCGCTTACGCCGGTGGAGAGACGCTGGGCGTTGCTCGAGTCGATCTCACTGAACAATCGGGCACCATTTCCGGTCGTGCTCAGTCGCGTGCCCGTACTGGAAGCCGCCGGGGCTCGTTCCTCGACCAGCGAGTTCCACTCGCCACAGTCCGCGCAACGCCCCAGCCACTTACGCGATTGCGACCCGCAACTCTGACAGACGAAGACGGTGTTTGGTCCCTTCATCGCGCGGTCTGTACTGACGCTGGTTCTGAATCTGGACCGTAATTACGGACGATGCGGCTTCCGGTTCGACAGAGAATCTCGTGCGGCACGGTTCCGATAGTCTCTGCCACCTCCTCAGCAGCGATGGTAACCTCGCCCTGCCCACCGAGGAGCACGACCTCATCGCCGGGCGTGACATCGAGACCAGTGACATCGACCGTGATCGAATCCATACAGACAGACCCCACAACGGGCACCCGGTGCCCACCAACGATGACCGAGCCGCGACCAGCCAGGCGCACATCGAGGCCATCAGCGTACCCGGCCGGTACAACCGCCACGGTCGTGGGATGGGTCACCGCCATGCGGGCACCGTAGCCAGCGGTCTCACCAACGCGCATACCCTTCACCGCCACCACTCGACTGTGGAGTGTCATCGCAGGCATGAGCGACACCCCGTGGTCCCGCCCACTGGGCGAAACCCCGTAGAGTAAGAGCCCGGGCCGCACCGCGTCATACCAGGTCCCGGGATCACGTAACAACGCCGCACTGTTAGCAGCGTGGCGCAGCCTGGGGTGCACCCCCATAGCAGACAATTGATTGAGCGCCTGTTCAAAACGCTCGCGTTGCTGATCGAACAAAGGATGGGTAACGTCCTCAGCCGTCGCAAAGTGAGTGTAGACAGCGTCAACCTTCAGCCCTAAACCACTGACAACCTCAGGGAGCGTCTCCGATAGGTTGTCGTACCTAAAGCCGAGCCTGTTCATTCCTGTGTCGACTTTTAGGTGACAGACCATCGTGGCGTGTCGGCGACGCGCGGCATTCCGTAGTGCCCTGGCCGCAAACGGTGAGGAAATGGTCGGCGTGAGGTCATGCGTAAACGCACCGTCAAGGTCGCTGACGCTCAACGCACCGAAGACAAGTATCGGCACGCTGACACCAGCACGGCGCAACTCTACCCCCTCCTCAATGTCCGAACACGCCAGCATGCGAGCACCTGCAGACTCAAGCGCCCGCGCCACCGGGGCGGCTCCGTGACCGTAGCCGTTTGCCTTCACTACCGCGATCACATCGGCCGCGGGACAGTCGCCGCCCAAATGGGCCATGATCGCCCGAAAATTGGCGCGAATCGCGTCCAGATCGATGTGGGCAAATGTCGGTCGAACCACGTCAATTGTGTGTCTGGCGGGCGCGCGGCCCACCCGGATCTCACTCGTGGGTATTGCTAAGGCTGGCGAATCGTGTCTGCTGCTTCAAGAACGCGAGTTTTACGTTTCCGGTCGGTCCATTTCGTTGTTTCCCAACGATAACCTCGGCCAGGTTCTCGTTCTCTGCGGTCGCGTTGTAATGCTCCTCACGATAGATGAACATCACCACGTCTGCGTCCTGCTCAAGGGCGCCAGACTCTCGCAAATCCGACAGCTGCGGCCGCCGATCTGAACGCCCCTCCGGTGCACGACTCAGTTGCGACAGTACGATAACCGGAATGTCGAGCTCTTTTGCCAACCCCTTCAATGAGCGGGAAATAGCGGCCAATTCTTGGTTCCGATTCTCGAACCGTCCACGCCCCTGCATGAGCTGGATGTAGTCGACCATGATCACGTCCAAGCCGTGTTCTGACATCAGGCGACGGGCCTTCGCGCGCATCTCAAGTACACCGATAGACGCTGTGTCGTCGATGAACACATTAGCTTTAGCCAACCGCCCCAATGCCGCCGACAGCTCCGCATAGTCACGTTCGTTGAGCAATCCCCCACGAAACTTTTGGGAATCGACCTGAGCCTCAGTGGCAAGCATGCGCATCATCAGCTGCTCTTTCGACATCTCAAGACTGAACAGTCCGATCTTCCGTTCGGTCTTTACACCGAGATGCTGCGCAACATTGAGGACGAACGCCGTCTTCCCCATCGACGGCCTACCAGCGACGATGATGAGATCGGACGCCTGAAAGCCGGATGTCAACTTGTCGAGGTCTACGAAGCCGCTCGGCACGCCACTAACCAGGCCCGGCTGGTCCTGCAACGTTTCAATAGTCTTGAAACTATCCTGAACCAAGTCATGCAGCGGAACGAACCCCGTCTGGATATTCCCATCAGCGATGGAGAAAATATCCTGCTCCGCGCGATCGAGCACGTCGCGAGCATCGTCCTTGGCGCTGTAGGCAGTATCAAGGATCGAATTCGCGGAGAAGATCAGCTTGCGAAGGGTCGATTTTTCCTTGACGATCCGCGCGTAGTACTCCACGTGGGTGGACCGGGGCACCCCGTCTACCAATCCGGCTATGTAGGCTGGACCGCCGACTCTCTCCAAGTCGCCGGACCGACCTAGTTCGTCCTTCAACGTGACGAGATCAATCGCCTCAGCACGCTCGTTGAGGTCGACCATCTTGTCGAACACGCGCCGGTGCGCTTCCCGATAGAAGTCGTCAGAGTCTAGAACTTCGGCGGCCTGGTTGAACGTATCGTTGTGAATGAGAATTGCGCCGAGAACCGAGCGCTCCGCCTCGAGATTGTGCGGCAGCGAGCGCTCTGGGTTGGCAAAGGAATCCGACTCGGCCATGGCGCCCCTCAGAGACACGTGGGATCGGCGACCCGCGGCACGGGCAATGCCAGCTTCCGCGGTAAAAGATAGTTCCGCGCGTAGCCGTTGGCGACCTTGACGACGTCTCCTCGGCGACCAAGTTTTTCAACGGGTTCCCTGAGAATAATCTGAACTGACATCCTTCTTGCTCCGCTCGTGATACCGGCCTCACAGCACACCCCGGAGACCTCGCTTCCATCATGAACAATTAACGACGCCAACGCATCTGGACGAACGAACCAACGGGAACCCTAATCCGTAACATACGGAATCAGCGCCAACTGACGAGCACGCTTGATAGCAGTCTGCAGCTTCCGTTGGTGCTTCGCACAAGTCCCGGACAGACGCCGCGGCTGAATCTTGCCGCGTTCCGGAATGCTAGCAATCAACATCCGGACATCCTTGTAGTCGATGTAGTCGGTTTTCTCGACACAAAAGCGGCAGACCCGCTTTCGCCGAAACATCCCCCGTTTCGGCCGATCGGTTTTCGTCTTTCGCCCAGCAGCTCCACCCCTCATTCCTCCACCTCCAGCGTCTTGACATCGGCCGCCGTCGCCCCAGCATCTTCGGTCGTAATGGTGGCATCGGGTTCGGCGGACGGTGCGGCCTCAACCGCGGCG
>DQEK01000069.1 GCA_003533545.1 Acidobacteriota bacterium
CACCAGGTCGCCGCGGGCAAGCTTACTTACCATTGGGCTCAGGTGTTCCTGGGCCTGGCGGGCGGTCGGTGTTGCGACGGCGACAACGCCGACGACTGCGAAGCCGACCAGAGCCGAAGACCAAGCGGGAAGGCGTGTGCTATGCATGCGGAACCCCAGGGGCACAAACAGCTAGGGTAGCCTACTACGTTTGTCCGCCCGAACGAGCAGACGAGGAGAGAGCTTGAGCGCGGCTCGGTAGCGAGCTGTTCGTCGTTTACACCGACGAGCGTGATACGTTCACGCCACGTCCGACTCTTGAAAACCGTACGTTCGTCGTCAAGTTCACACGACTGTTTCGGTTCTAGCGGGGCACGCGATCTTGACAGCGCCGGAAACGGGCTTCACCCTACACGCGTCCGCCTGGCCGGTTCGATGGAGAGTCACATGCGATATCAAGACTTTGTTCGGCTAGTCACCGTAGCTTCGGTGCTTAATTTGGTGTCACCGTGCGGTGGCGTTGCCTCGGCGCAATCTGTTTCGGACGGTGACTGGGACCTACCTCGACTCACGGACGGTCGGCCGGATCTGCAGGGGGTCTGGCTGAGTAACACCGCGACGCCGCTCCAGCGCCCGCCCGCGTTGGCCGGACGCGAGTTCCTGACGGAAGACGAGGTGGCGACACTTCGTGACCGAGCTAGACGTATATTCCTGAACGGGAGAAGCGCGTTCGCCACTCCAGAAGGAGCATTTTTTGCCGCCCTGAATAATGTCGAGACCTACGAGGCTCAGTCGACCAGTAGTTCTATCGGAATGGTTGACGTCGAAATTACCAACCGCACCTCGCAAGTTGTCGACCCTCCTGATGGACGGATTCCTACGTTAACGGCGGCGGCACGCGCCCGAGAGGCGTTGGTGGATACTGGTTGGCAGTTCAAGACGGGCCCGGAGGACCTGAACAATTTTCATCGGTGCGTCACGACTGGGGTGCCTCGGTTGGGAGGAAATTTCGGTGCCGGTCCGTACACCTTTTACCAGATCGTGCAGACTCCAAATCATCTGGTGTTGGTCAGCGAAGCGTTTCATGACGCTCGGATCATTCCACTTAACGATCGTGCCTCTCTACCAGAGAGCGTCCGTCAGTGGAACGGTGATTCGCGGGGGCGCTGGGAGGGAGACAGTTTGGTGGTGGAGACCAAGAACTTTTCGACCGGAAGCTACTTCCGCGGTTCGTCTGAGGGGTTACATCTGGTGGAACGGTTTACACGGAGCGGTCCTGACACCATCACCTACAGGTTGACTTTCACTGATCCGACGACTTGGGTATCGTCTTGGACTGCGGAAATCCCGTTGAAGCGGCGGGACCAAACGATCTATGAGTTCGCGTGCCACGAGGGCAACGTCTCCCTAGTGGGAATGCTAAGGACGGCTCGCCTGGAGGACGCCCGGGACGGACGCTGAAGTGTCACACACAGGACGACGTCGTAGGCGGTTCAATCGCCCAAAGAAAAACCCTTTGTTGTCAGGCCTCAGGTAGCGCAAAGGCCACAAGGCGTGGTCCCCCGCCGATGGTCAAGGCGATGTACTGCCTTCCGTCGACCATGTATGTCATGGGAGTTCCGATAGCACCTGTCGGAAGATCGACAGAGGCCAGTTCTTCGCCTGATGCCTTGTCGTAGGCGACCAACCTCGGTCCGCCGCTCGAGCTGCCGGCCGTCAGGCAGTAGACGAGCAATGTCTTCGTCAACAGCGGTCCATTGGTGCCGTTGTCGCCGCCCAGCGGGGGAAGGTTAAGATCCCGCAGTAGTGGGTGTCGCCGGTAACGGTCACCATTGCCGGTTGGTACTACCCAGGCATATTCCCCGGTGTTCATGTCGATCGCAGACATGCGTGAATAGGGTGGCTTGAGCAACGGCAACCCCTGAGGCATTTGGGGTCCGGTCCGGACGCCGTTACGGAGTTGCGCCATCCTTTCGGCTTCCGGGGCTCCGTGGGTGTACGCCATGGTGGCACCCAGGGAGGGGTCCGGCGCGTATAGCGCGATCACCGAAACTCGATTCCGTGACGGCACGTAAAGCATCCCCGTGTCTGGGTCCACGGCAGCGCCGGCCCACCCAGCAGTGCCTCCCGGCGGCGGACGCATAATGGTGCCCTTGGTGACCCCGTCGATCGGTCTGGTCGGCGGGGTGAACAGGGGACCAATCGTGAAACCGTCGACCGCTTCGATCGCCATTTGACGAAGTTCAGGCGTGAAATCCACCAGATCGTCTATTGTGACGCCCTGATAATCGAACGGTGCTGGTTTCGTGGGGAACGGTTGTGTGGCGGCGGGAACCTCCCCCGGCATGTTCGTCTCCTGCGGGACCGGCCGTTCCTCAATCGGCCACACCGGCTCTCCCGTGACTCGGTCGAACGTGTACACAAACCCCTGCTTACTCACTTGGGCGATCGCTTTGACGTCTCGCCCTTCGACCGTAATGTCAAGCAAGTTGGGGTGGGTGGGGAAGTCATAGTCCCAGAGTCCATGGTGGACGGCCTGGAAATGCCAGGCGCGCTGACCGGTTTCGATATCAACGGCAACCAGCGTCTCCGAATACAGGTTGTCGCCAAGCCTGTCGGCTCCGTAGTAATCGTTTGTGGTCGTTCCGGTTGGTAGGTAGACGTACCCTAACTCGTTGTCGCCAGCCAGCATCGACCACACGTTGGCATTGCCGGAGTAACGCCACGACTCGTTCAGCCAGGTGTCGGCTCCGTATTCGTCGGCACTGTTGGGGATGGTGTGAAAATCCCACGAGTGTTCGCCCGTCCGGACATCCCAGGCGCGAACCCAGCCCGGGATTGCCTCCTTCGTGA
>DQEK01000416.1 GCA_003533545.1 Acidobacteriota bacterium
CAGCTAACCAAGTGGCAGCTTCCACGCGTTCTTTGGTGCTTGCACCGTTCTCTCCACGGAACAGGCTTAGTGTGGGTGAGAAGAGCTTTAGTGAATTGGTCTAGAAGCCGAAGCAGTCGCTAGATATTGTAAATCGTCTCCGCGGTCTTCGAGAAGAGAGCAATTCGTTCGTCATCAGTGAAGTCGGCAGTTATCTCGTGGTAGGCGTCTACCAAGTAGTCGTAGGTACTGAAGAGCCAGTCGACGGGCCAGTTGGAGCCAAAGAAACTGCGTTCAACACCGAAGGTTTCTATGCAGTGGAGGACGTAGGGCCGAATGCTCTCGGCTGTCCATTTGGGCTCGCTCATGCCGAGGCCGGAGATTTTACAACGGACGTTGTCCGCCTGAGCGACGGTTTCCATGCCCTTTTTCCACTTCCCCAAGTATTCCGGGTTCCGCTCTGTAGGTGACCCAGTGTGGTCGACGACAATCGTGATATTCGGGAATTTGCTTGCGAGGTCCAGCAGCTTATCCATATCTTGCCACTGAACACTCATGCTGGCTCGTAGGTCAAATTTCTCGAGTAAGGCGAAGCCGCGTTGAAAGTCAGAACGCACCAGATAGTCGCCGTGTGAGAAGTCGCGTACGCCACGCATGTTTGGGAACTGACAGTGGCGTTCAAGTTCTGCCTCCACGTCGGGATCGCTCAGATCTGAATAGGCCACGATCCCGTGCGGGAAGCCCGTGCGATCGGCCGCTGTCTGAAGCCACTCGGTCTCCTTTACCGGGTCCTTGCTGCCGATCGCCGCCTGGACGTGAACCGCCTTGGTGACGTTGGCGTTGCGCGTTTCGGCAACATAGTCCTCGGCGAGATAGTTTCGTTCGGCAAGTCTCTGGAGTTTGTCGCGCCAGTGAGCGTAGAGCAGCTCGGGGTGCTGCATATCGTAAAAATGAACGTGGGTGTCGACGAAGTCAAATCTGGTCATATGGTGGAATTCTTACCTGCAGTATTTTGGATTTGTTTTTCCATGAGTGTCCTATAACCGGCACCCCGCAATATCATATAGGTTGCGTCTCGCATGGTTATTCGGTCCAGAAGGAGTAGAGCTCAGCCTGCCAGAGGTGGAAGCGGAGCCGAACGGTCTTGCCGCGGAGTCCCGTGAGGTCGCGTTTGTCTTGCCAGCGGGCGACTTCATCGATCGAGTCGATGTTGGTCGCGATGGAATCGTCTTCGGTGTAGCCGGGGATTGGGTCCATCGATTCGGAGTCGAGGATTTCTGTTTTTACACGGCCTCGCCAGGAGTCGGTGTTGATGTGGAGTTGGGCGCCGGTTACCTCGATGGGTTTTGTAGTGACGCTGCCCCATTCGATGCCGCCTTTGAGTGAGACGAAGCCGTCGAGGCGGAGGCGGGCCATGGAGATTGCGGATGAGTCGAGGTAGCCGAAGTTGAGGGCGTCGGCGATTGGCAGGCTGCGTTGTTTTGAGCCCATGCAGTAGAACCAGAGTTCGTCATTACGGCGAATTACGCCGTTGGTGGCGCCGATCGCGCCGGTATCGTAGCGACCCTCACCGATCGGGGAGAGCTCCATGAATGGAGCCCGGTTGGCTACGCGATGCCAGTTGTGGAGGTCTCGGCTGGAGGCCAGCTCGACGGACTTGCGGCTGTCGACGTTTTCGTAGAGGGGCGGATGTTTGCCAGCCCAGTGGTGCATGGTTGGGAGAGCTAGGTACATGTCTTCGTAGCGGAAGACGGGGAAGTGGTAGATGTCGGTGCGCCACTCCTCGGGACGGTTGCGGACGGGTGTGAGGTAGCGGTCGTCGTCGAAGAACTTCTGGAGGCGTTCGAAGCCGTTTTCCTGGTCCGTCTGGTCGGCGTGGAAGATCAGCTCCTGTTCGGTCCAGTTCTCGAAGTCTTTGCTGGTGGAGAGGAAGAAGCTGCGGCCGTAGTAGGTGCGGTGCTTGATCGTTGAGATGAAGAGGTCTTCGGTCTCGTCGTAGTAGAGCTCGGATACGTCGAGGCTCTCGTGGGGTGGGATTTCGTCTAGCTCTTCCCAGTGGATGCAGTCGGGTGAGGCGGCGGCGTATAGGGCTTTGTCACGATAGATCTGGGCTTTGAAGCGGCGGTTCGGATCGGGCTCCGTGGCGTGGTAGACGGGGCCTCGGATATGGCCGTTGATTGAAGGGATGATGTTGTTGTCTGTGCCGATGGGCGACTTGTCCCAAAGCTTGCCGTCATATTCGTAGAGCCCGATGAACGGCTTCTCCCAGTTGACGCCGTCTTCGGAGGTTGCGTAGCAGGAGTAGTTGCCGCTGGTGCCGGATGCTCCGGTTTCGTCGAGCGTGACTGCGGCGCCGGTGCCGAGTGCGGAGATGTCCTGTGCAGCGGTGCCGAGGTAGATGATCTTGAACAGCTCTTCGGATGGGTCCCAGACGGGTCCGCCCCACATGCGGACGTACATGTTCTCCCAGCGGTGCTCGGGCCGGATGATGGTGTTGGCGTGGAACTTCTCGGGTTGGTGGATCTTGCGCGCGAGGTTCCAGATATCTTCGATCTCGTGGTTATCGATGAAGAGGTGTTTGGTCATCTGAATCTGTTGATTAATCTCGGTATCAATGGTGAAAATCCGAACGTGGTCACACAGACGGGCCGAGGTAGCTTACGACTAAAAAGCCTACTTCGCTATATGTTGGGCCAGTTGCTACTGGAAGTTACGAAACACCTATTTAATTGGTGCTATTGGATCAATA
>DQEK01000400.1 GCA_003533545.1 Acidobacteriota bacterium
GTTGGCCACCGTCATCGAAGTCCTGATGCTGATGCCAGCGCGTTGGGAATCGCACCCCGTTCACATCCTCATACTCCGTGTAGATCGTCTCGTAGTACATATCCCCAACCACGGGATTCGGAAGCCAGGTCTGAACCCGACGCACGACATTGTCCTCGGTGATCGTGCCATGCACCCGATACCGGCCGAGTGCGATGAACGAGACGACGGTTACCGGTTCTCCAGACTCGTTCCGTGTCAGCGTTGTGGCGTTTCCGGACAGGGCGCCCTTGAGGAACCCCTGTGGGGTCAGCAGAATCTCGAGCATGCGTCGTTCAGAGGCCGCCGGCATGGCGATGACGCGATCGCTTTCGATGTCCCACGCACGGGTGCCGCTTACCAGCACGCTCCGTTGCCGTTCGCCACGAATCGGAGTTCCACCGCCAAGGGCAGGGTAGTTTCCCTGTCGAATGACCATTTCTTCTTTCGACGAGTACGTGTCGAAATCGATGGTTCGCGTGTAGCTGGTCAGCTCGAACCGTGGCCAATCCTGATCCGGGGCGTGGTTCTGGCCAACCTCCCCGATCCAGCCGGTTCCCGAATATTGGATGGACGTCATGTTGTCCACGCCCATTGTGTTGGCTGCTGCTTCCAGTACGGTTCGAGCATCCGTCACCGGGTCAGACGCCAGTGTTAGTGCGGGGGTGGTGGTGGTGTCATCGGCATAGTCTGCGGCTACGAGTGAGGCTCGGATGACCTCGCGATCGTTCCGCGCCACGACGTGTCCGTTGGCAAACGCGGGGTGGGCCCACAACACTGTCCGGTCGCTCCAGCGTCCGGACGCACCCCCTCGCGTGTGCAAGGTTGGCTCGAGCAGTGGCGTCCGATCGATTTCCTGATAACCGTCCGGTGTGAACTGCGCGATAACCAGCTGCCCTGAGTCGTTGGTTACGAAGTACCGGTCGCCGTTGCGTACGAAATACGCTGTTCCGAAGCGGCCCTGTGGCGTCAGGGCATCGTTCTGCCAGAGTCGTTCCCCAGTCGTGGCGTCGAGGCCACGCAGTTCGCCGTAACTGTCGACGCCGTACAGATAGTCATCGATGATGATCGGCGTGGACATCATCGCGTGGAGTCCGTCGGTCAGGTGTGGCAGTTCGCTCCGACTCTGTCCCTTCCAGAGTATTCGTGCCCCCGGACGATCGTTGTCGAGGGTCATCATCATCGACCCGGTGCGAAACTGGCTGATGAGGAGATACCGCCCACTGCGCACTGGCGTGCCGATCGACAGCCCGCCGGTGTTCAGAAATTCCTGCTCCCAGTAGGTCTCGCCCGTCTCTGGATTGAGTGACACCAAGGCGGTCGCGTGCCAGAAAATTAGTTGTCGCACGCCACCCGCGTCGATGACGACAGGCGACGAGTAGCCAGTTTCTGACGTCATCTCCAGCGCGCGCCACACTTCCTCTCCCGTCGCCTTGTTGAACCCGACAACCTTCGCGTCAGGCTCGCCACCCACAACCACAATCAGGATGTCGTCCTCAACGAGTGGTGCGTGTGAAACACCGTAAGCCGGCACCGTGGCGCCGTAGTCGGTGGTAGTGTCGACTTGCCAGACGGTTTCTCCGGTTTCCACGGCCAGGCACGAGACCATCCCAGCGGCACCGACGACGTAGACCCGGTCGCCGTCGACCGTCGGCGGCGTCCGGGGGCCGTTGGCGAACTTCCACGAGATGTTGCGGTAGGTGGCAGGCCAGGTCTGTGCCCACAGAACCGCGCCGGTTTCCTCATCAAGCGCCAGAAGGCGCTCCGTGCCATCCATGGTGCGGCTGCCAGGCGTTTCCTCGTAGTCGAGGATAAAGACACGCCCACCCGCAACCGTTGGGCCAGCGAAGCCCCCGCGGACCGGCACGCGCCAGGTCACTCGGAGTCCCCTGTCCGGAAAACTCTCGACGATTCCGGTGTCGGCCCAGACGCCATCCCTGTGAATGCCCCGCCACTGGGGCCAGTCCTCAGCGCGGAGGCTGGTCGTCGTCAGACAAGCGGCAATAAGGGAGACACTCAACGCGAGCCGATTGGAAAAACGACGCTTGGCACCGACGGTGAAGGTCATACAGTTCAGAGTGTGTCCGGATGTAGTGACATGATAGCAAACGGGTTGATAGATGAACCCTGTGACACGTGGTGTTCGCGCACGAAAGTGCGTGTTCAAAACAACCCGAACGAGGCGGACAAGCGACACCGCGCTCGTCGTTCTTGCTCTTTCTCCGAGTTATACTGACGGCCATTTTTTGTCGAACATCCAACTCGTACGGAAGTAGGTGGGCATGTCGAATGTGAGAGAAACCGTTAACAAGCTAGTTGAAGCTTGGAATAACAGAGACTGGGATTTCATTCGAGCGTCCCTCCATCCAGAGACCAAACTTGTCATGCCGGACGGTCAGGAGATAGGCGGGGTCGAGGCCTGTTTAGAGGAAGGGTGGAAGGGGCATGCAGCTGCGTTCCCGGATGGTCGACTTGACATCGTGAGCGCCTACGACGACGGTGACGTGGCGATCACCGAGCTGGTTCTGCGAGGGACCCACGGTGGCACCTTGGCCGGAATCGCGCCAACGCAGAAGAAGGTCGAGGTGGGTTGGTGCAACATCATGAAGTTCAAAGATGGCAAGGTAGTGAGCGACCGTGATTATGTGGACATGCAGACCATCTTTTCTCAGCTTGGCGTGTAGATTGCCGACCTTCATGTCCCTTGTGCTTTCCGTCGAGGGACGCACGAAATGGCGTAACGCTTTGATACGATAGAGTTTATAGCTAGCTCGGGTGCACCGGATTTCCTGCAGTGGCTTGGGAGGTGGGGCTTCGGTTCTAACTTCGATTTTTGTTATGTTAGCAGCGGGGGCGTCGGCGAGGCTTCAGGCGAGGGTCTTCTTAGAGCGTGCGGTCTCGCCGACGGTCTCTGTTAAGGAAGTTTTGTCACGTGATTTTGATGCCAAATGTCAGAGTGAAGGCTGCCGGTGTTGTACTTTGGTTAGCCTTCGCGTGCGCTGGGTTCGGTTCAGTACTCCAGGCGAGAGAACTGCAGACTGGCGGGATTGCCGGGTCGGTGGTGGCTGCCGAGGACGGGCGGCCCGTTTCGGGAGCGCTGGTCACAATCGAGGGGTCGAACCTCGTGGCTGTCACAGACGTCGTGGGGCGTTTTGAGATCGGGAACCTGCCAACGGGACCAACCGTACTCATTGTGCTGGCCCCTGGATTCGTCGATCTGTTAGTCCCAAGCGTGCCGGTGACAGCTGACATGACGGCTTCGCTGACAATCGAGCTCGAAGTGACACCGAACTTCCTGGAACGAGTGCAAGTGACGGCTAGCAAGGCGCCACTCAGTATCGGTGAGGTCGCCGCGCAAGCTGACATCGTGGACCGGTCGACGTTCGAAGAGCGTGGAGACCAAAGCCTCACGTCTGCGATTTCTCACGTCCCGGGTGTTGTTGTGAGCACCATGGCCGGTTCGTTTGAGTCCGTCATGTTGCGAGGACTCCCACGGGATGGCAATGAGTTCACCAGCACGCTACTTCTGGTTGATGGCGTCCCCCAGACAGATTCGCGGAATAGTTCACGGGTCATAAATCTACCGATCACGGATGCCAGCAGTATCGAAGTAATTCGGGGCCCAAACTCAGCCCTCTATGGGCGTACAGCCATAGGCGGGTCGATTAACGTACGTACCGCCGATCCGACTCCAGAACACCAAACCGGATTCGACCTCACAGGTGGCGGGTTCGGAATGCTGAAGGGCGTAGCGAAGGTGTCTGGTCCGTTGGCGGATTGGGGCGGGTACTACGTCTCGGCCTCAAGCGAGCGTAACAGCGGATTTTACAAGGGGCCCTTTGACTTCACGGTTGACGAAACGGCGTTGTTCGCCAAGGTAACCTTCGTGCCAGACGCGAAATCGTTTGGTAGCGTGAGCGTCAACCGCGTGATCTCTGACCAGAGCCTGCCTACCAATGAACCGATCGTCAACGGCCAGTTCCTCAGCGACCTGTCTCCGGAGTTTGACCGCCTCAGTGACCTGAACGTGCCGGGCCCCAATTATCATCAGAGCGAGGGTCGAGTTACCGCCAACTACACACGACAGTTCAGCGATGCGGTGAGGATGGTCAACGTCTTTGGGCACCGCCAGATTCAGTACAAGTTTATCGATTCTGGTGATATCACGGGCGCACCATTCGATCTCGCGAGTAACACGCTGACGATGTACCCGTTTGATATGCAGACGGATGAGGACATCTTCTACGAGGAACTGAGGTTTGAGCTTGAACCGAATCTGGGTTTCCTGAGGGGCCTTGAGCCGTCGGTTATTGCGGGCGGTTCGTATGAACATACGACCGGGTTTGGTGCTGGCAACCTGATGTACACGGACGCGAATACGTTTGGCTGGCCGCTCAATTACCTCAATCCCGTACACCCCGCAAAGAGCGACTGGGAATTTTTTCGCTTTGGGGGAAACGACTACAGTGTGGGCATCACGGGACTGTTTGGGCAACTCAGCATCGAACCGACAAATCGTTTAATTTTGACTGCTGGCGGTCGCTACGACCGACTGGCCCTCGATAACCGATTGACGTTCCGAGATGGGCAGCCAGTAGTAAAAGACACCTTTGACGCGTTCAGTCCAAAAGTAAGTGCGGTGTTCCAGCTACTCCCTGATGACGTGGATGCGGTAGTCAATGCCTACGCACAGTACTCCCAGGCGTTTCTACCACCACGTCGTCCGAGTGGTCTTCGCCCGGGTGACGACGAGATCAAGTTGAACCCGGAAGATATCGACAATTATGAAGTCGGCCTCAAGGGTAGCTGGCTTGGTGGGGACGTTTCGTTCGAGTTGGCCTATTTCAGGATGACGCGAGACGGCATCGTCCACAGTGTTCGTCAGGGGCCGTTTTTTGTGCCAACTAATGCCGGCGAGCACAAGTACAGGGGTATCGAGACCGGAATTAACTGGAGCGCCACTCCGCAGGTGTCCGTCTATGCGAACGGGGCCTTCTATCACAACCGTTTCGGCACCTTCTTGATCGAATCATCTCGCGGGAACACCGTATTAACGGGGAACCGTCTGCCAATCGCCCCCGATCGCATCATTAACGCGGGAGCGGTGATTATGCCGGCGCCGGACATCAACATCAGATTGGATGTCAAATACGTGGGAGATGTGATGGTAGACCAGGGAAATACCTTTGAGCTCTCCCCGTACACTCTGTTCGATGCGGCTGTGTCTTGGCACCTCGGAGCAACGCGCGTCACGCTCTCGGCGCACAATTTGCTGAACGAGGAATACTACTGGAGCGGAGATACCTCTCTTGCAGAATCGGCCGATCCCGGGGCCCCGCGCCAGATTCTGCTGACGACCTCGTTCAACTTTCGCTGATCTAACCGGAACGTCGAGTTCAGAGGCCAGTGGCCGTTTGAAGTGAATTTCTGGAGGAAGCCGTTGTCGGATACTTTTGTGGAAACGCTGTCAGCGTCGGACCGTGTCGGCGGTGAGTGTTCCGTCGACGCTTGTCGGGGCGCGCTCGACCTAGTCTATGGCTGAACCTGGCAACTGCGGTGCAGGTTGCATCCCATGGAGCACAGGCGGCAGGCCAGCCCGGAAGAAATCGAGTGGCTGGGACCCGGCACACGTGGCGACACTTGTCGGGTGGCTGACGGAGACCGCCCGGTCATTGTCAGAGCGAGTGAATCATAGACCGCGATGTCGGTGAAGCACGAGGGAACGAATGACCGTTACGCGGCGTGAATTCTTAGGCGCGGGAGCGGCACTCGCCGGCGCTAGAACAGTGCATGGCTTCCCTGCGATTGCTCAGCGCCGAGCGCTTAGGGTTGGGGTCTTTGTCAGCGAAGTGGACGCACAGGGGGTGGATGAACTGGTTGGACCTTACGTCTCGCAGATGCGGGTCGGTCTCGAACTCGCGGCGTCTGAGATCAATGCGATGGGCGGTGTGCTGGGAAGGTCCGTGGAGTTCGTATACCGCGATGACGGGGGTAGCCCACCATCCCAGGCCGCTACAGAGGCACTTCTCGATAACGAGGGTTGCGAGGCTATCGTCAGTGGGTTCCCCATGGCGTCTCCGAGAGTACTCACCGCCCGGATGAATGCGTCGACCGCGTCGGTCCCCTTGGTGCATGGGTTTTGGACCGACGGCTCGTATTGCAGTCCAGTCGTGAAAAATTTTGGTCCGACGGCAAGGCAGATCGTCCCGTCGATACGAGCCTATCTGTCCGATGATGTGCAATCGCGGCCTTTCTCGATTTCGAACTGGACCCCGTCGGGGCGAAGGGTCTCGGAGTATCTGTACGGCGCGCTCGGCGGTGCTCACACTGGGGACGCATTGGTCACGACTCCCGTGTTGGGAAATCATCCTGGCGAATACCACGGCGTGATGCGATGGGCACATGAGATGGAGTCCAGCATTATCTGGAACGCCGATCCACGACCCTACGCGGTCAATGCCGTCAATCAGGCGGTCGCACTGGGTATCGCAGACGGCAAAACCTTTGCCCACCTCGACTTCAGCGAATGGCAGGCGTCTCAGTTGGTGCATGGCGCATCGATCATCACGTGTGTCCCGTTTGTCGCCAGCGACCCAGACCCGGCTGTTCAGGACTTTGTCTCACGAGCCAATGCCATGCCCGGCGGTGAACTTGTCACGCATGTCGCGTTTACCCACTACAACGCGTTGATGGCGCTTAAGGCAGCGATGGAACGGTCCGGAGAGGCAAGCGCGGCCGGGGCCCTCGCCGGTCTCGACGGTTTGACGATTCAGACGGCAACAGGTCCGCTCACCTTGGACGCCGGTGGCTTTCCGACCATGCCGCTGTTCGTCGCAACAGCGGAAGGCGGCGGACAGCTCCAGATGGTCAAAAAAATCGATCAGCTCGAGTCAGGCGCAACTTGCTAACGTCGTGGCTGCTTGAACGCATGCGCTCCTCGGACTCGGGACGGCTATACTGAACTTGAACTGGGCGGCATTCTTTGCACTCCCATGTGCAGGTGGAGGAACCGATGAAGATACTTCTGACTCTGGGGCTGTTGATTATCTCAGCGCCCGTCCTGGCCGGCCAGGCGCAAAACGACGCCGAGATTCCACGAAACGTGTGGGACCAGCCATCTCTGGAAGGCGTCTGGAACTTCTCGTCCAATGTGCCGATGCAACGGCCCCGGCGGTTCGGTGACCGACAGTTCATGACCAACGAGGAAGTGGCGGAGCTTCGGTCCCGATTGGCAGCGGCCGATGCGGCGTCGGACCAGGCGGTGCCCCAACGCCGAGGCGGGCCAGGCGGCTACAACGACTTCTGGGTGGAAAGTGCGGGCATCACCGATTACTTCCGGACCTCGCATGTTGTGTACCCCACCAATGGCCGGATCCCCGCACGTGTGGACGGTGTCGATTCCATCGCCGGCGGTCTCGGGGACGATGTCCGGGGCCAACGACCGGTTCGATTCGTTGTGGGTGGCATCAGCAAGGACGGCCCCGAAGACCGTGGTCTGTCGGAACGCTGCATCGTT
>DQEK01000368.1:0-1022 GCA_003533545.1 Acidobacteriota bacterium
CCTTGTTGGCCTTGTTGGCCTTGCTCGTTGGCCGCTTGCTGACTACCCTGCCGGATCCGCTGTTCGAGCGACTCGAGCCCCCGCATCAAATCTCGTGTCTGATCTAGCGCCTGCTCAAGACCGGAACCGCGAGAATTTCCCACCGCCTCAGCCGCCTCGGCGAGTTGCTGCTCCAAGTCCTGGATATCGCCACCGATTTCTTCTTCAAACTGCTGCGCGTATTCCGGCGATCTCGCGCGCACTAGACCACGCGAGTAGCGAATTTTCTCTTTTAGCTGGTTTTCACGGATTCCATTCGCCGCTTCCTGCAACGCACGAGAGGCATCACGCTCGTCTCGACGGAACTCCGCCGAGGTGGAGTCGAGCCCACGCTCGAGATCAGCCACCTGGGTCTCCATCTCATCCTTGCGTTCCATCAATCGGCGAATCCGGTCGACTCGCGCCTCGTCCGCCAGCTCGCCAAGACCGGCCACCTGATCGGCGATACCAGATTCTTCAGCAGCAAGGTCAGCGGCTCGACGCTGGGCCTCTTCGATGTCTCTCGCAAGACGACCGCTCTGCTGGGTTTGCAGCTCACGCTGGACCTCGCGCAATCGGTCTAGGGCGGCACCCGCTTCAGCGAAACCCTGGTTGTCCGCGTTGGCCGCCGCCTCCCGCATGGCATCAGCGGCCTCTTGCAACCGCCGAGCCGCTTGCATCATCTGTGGCGACTGCTGCTCACGCGCGAGGCGTTCGAGCCGGCGAGCCGCCTCTTCAGCTTCTTCCGCCAAAGCCCGCTGGGAGGCACCCCCGCCCGCCCGCGCGGTCTGTCCTCCACGCGACCGACGACGCTGGCGCTCGGCTTCCTGTTCCTGCCGGCGCGCCAGTTCCTTGAGGCGCTCCATCATCTCGTCGATCTGGTTGTCCGAACTTTCCTGCTGCCCTCGCTGCACCGTCTCGTACTGGTTCTGCAGTTTGTCGAGCTCGAGTTCGAACAAGTCAGCCAAATCTTCGGCCGAGTTCTGGCCGCCACCGCCGCCACC
>DQEK01000368.1:1358-3674 GCA_003533545.1 Acidobacteriota bacterium
CCACCGCCTTGCTGGACTCGAACCTCGTCGTAGGCTTCCTCAGCCCGCTGCAAATGCTGCAGTGCGCGCTGCTCAGCGGGAAGCGCCGCGTCGACATCCTGTCCCTGCAGTGCCGTCTCGGCCGCTTCCATTTCCGTCTCGGCCCGCGGGAGAATCGCGAGAATCGAGCGAAACGCTGGGTCGGCTGGCATTACCCGGCTATTCATCCTGCGTAGCAACGTCTCCACCTGCTCACGCAGCCGACCCTGTGACAAGGTCAAGAAGACGAGGTTCTCCCGAAACTCTTCCTCAGAGAAGCTGTCACGGTCTCGGATCACGTTGAACGTCGCTGAAATCACCTGCCGTTGGGCCTCGGACAGAGCGCGAGCATCACCCCCACCGCCACCACCGCCCCCGCCACCGCCGCCCTGCGACTGCGCAGCACGGAAGTCGCGGCGGAACGCACGGACCTGGATGAAATAGAGGTCGCTCTTGATCTCACGAGCAGCACCCAACTGGTTGTCGCCGGCCGTCCCGTAATAGGACACGAAATCACCAGGCTCCAACTCGAACTCTTCTAAGAACAGTGTGTGCCCGGCAGAAACCTCCTTCGACCCGCCCTCGTCCGAGTTGAAGAGACTCACGGTCTCTTCCGGCCCGCCATTGACCGAATACGTGAGGCTCAACGTGCGTACCCCGAAGTCATCGTCGGCTCGCGCTTCGAGGAACATCTCTTCAATGGCGTTCGCGGTAGCGTCGCGGCCCGGTTTGACGAACATAACTGAGGGTGGCTGATCCGTGAGGACATCAATCGTGTACTGTGGTGACGCATCCACGCGCTCTCCGCCAGGCCCCTCCAACTCAACCTGGTAGAAACCATCTTCTTCCACCGTAAAGCCAGCCGTCAGTACGCCATCTGCCCCTGGGGTCAATTCCGTTGAGTTGGTTTCATCAAACACCAATCGACCGGCAGGAGTGCTCATCGTGGGAAACACGCGCACCTGCACCTCGGTACCACGAAGGACCGCGATGTCCGCGCCGTCCTGGATCAACCGCGGTTCCAACCCCGTATAAGCTGGGAAGTGATACTCGAGTTCAAGGTGGTCAACATAGGGCAGGTCAATGACATCTAGCGTGAAGGTCTCGGACTGTACTCCGACTGCTTCGATGAAGTAATCGGTTTCGTCGCGCACATCGAAGAGCAGCGTCTCGAACCCGCCGATCACGGGGGTCTCACTCTCCAAGTCCTCCTGGGGAATGAGGGGCACGCGCTCATAGGGCGCGCTCGGACTCGTACGCATGAATAGATTTACATCGTTCGTCTCGAACCCCTCGAGCCGGGCGGTGACGGTCAGGTCCGAGCCGCGAGCAATGGTGGCATTACCGGGCAAGACCTCGATGTGGTAGGGACTCGCGGCCTCTACGCTCCCGGTCGGCGTGATTAACGCCGATGCGCCATAGCGAAGATACGAAGGACCGAGAATGAACGCCAGCAATGCGACAGCGCCCACAACGGCCAAGTAGCTCCAAGATTGGCGGATCTTCTCCCGCTCGACGTCTGACCCCATGTCGAGCATGCGGCATCGGTCGACGGCCGATTGAATGAGTCGATCGACCAGGACAGGTGAGTAATCCGAACTGGCAGACCGTTCACCGCGCTTGGTCTCTTCAAGTGCGCTCAGCACCGCCGCCTCGAGAGACGGGTCGTGCTCTTCAAGGTAGAGCGCCACTCGTTCGTCTACAACCGATCGGGTCAGCGGCCTGATCAGGTGCCAGTAGGCAAGCCCCCCAATCGTGAGATACGTCAGCACCCGGAACGCCACAACAGCGCTGCCTGAGAACTTAAAGAATTCGAGTCCATACGAAGAGACGAGGAACGCGGTTAGAGCGGCCGCAAATATGACAGCAACCCCACGGAGTGCAATCCGCAACCGCCACCGATTCCGCACCCGTCGGATGACATCGACTAGGTCTTGCCGACTGTCAGATGACCAGGACTCACTTAGCATGGTTGCCTCATTCTATCCGGGAAAGTCCCATCTTACTCTCTCTCACCTGTACCGGTCGTCTGGTCAGTCTGGATCCAACTCGGTCCGCGACAACCGGTTCGAGATCACCGTCTCGGTCGCCAGAAACCCGACGGCCCCAACGAGCAACCACCACCACAACGTTTGGCGGCGCTCCAGATCCTCTGGTCGCAGTTCGCGTTCGGTAGCAACCGAGCGATCCCCGCCGGCTCGACCGGTAGCCATCGCCACCAGTTCCTCTGGATCGACGCGTTCGAGGTTTGACTCATTCAGGTCAACGTTCACCGCAACAACCACCGGCTCGGCATCA
>DQEK01000442.1 GCA_003533545.1 Acidobacteriota bacterium
GTTGACCGCGCTAACCGAACCCCAACTTCGTCCATCCGGGAGCGTCCCGAAGTCTCGTATGGTCACGTAGGGGTTGGGGAGAAGGTTGACCGGTTCCACGCTTCCTTGTTCAGGGGGGCCCTCCCTACCGCGCTGGGCCCGGACATCTCCCGGGAAGAGTGCCGGCAAGGCACACGCAACCGTCAGGAAGAGTAGGAGGGGGACTCCCGAAGCCGGAACACGTTTGCAAGACTCGTTCATTGAACACCTCACGTCATCGGACAAGTTCATCGCTGCAGGAAAATTGGGTGGGGAATGTGAGGCATCATGGGCTCTCGTGCCAGGTGGGGGCCACCCCTGCCTGATGAGATCCTCGCCGGCCGTGGCCGTGCGGGCCGTGGGCGGTTGGGGAATTACGAAGTCGCAGGACCAGGAGCCACCGCCAGCCCTCCCTTGACATCGGCCACATCTAATCCTATCGGTCGGTACGGTGGAGTAATCTAGACGCGCAGGCATCAAGCGGGCCGTATCGAAGGGAGGGAGCATGAGTACCCAAGAGAAGTCACGCCGTTCGTTCCTCGTCGATTCCGTTTCCGGCCTGGGAGGGGTCTGGGTTCTGGCCAACTACCCGGAGATCCTGGCGGCCGAGGAGCACGTGCTCGCCGAAGACGAGTCCGCCGACTTCGCGTTCTTCACTCCGGAGCAAGCCGTCGAGGTTGAGGAGATGACGGCACAGATCATCCCGACCGACCACACGCCCGGCGCACGCGAAGCCCGCGTGGTACGCTTCATCGACCGGATACTCGTGGGCTTCGATCGCGATCGCCAGGACGACTATACGCAAGGCCTCCAGGATCTCGCCGCTGAGACCAAGCGGCGCTTCCCGAGCGCCGACAAGTTTTCGGACTTGATTTACGACCAGCGGCTCGAGGTGCTCACGGCCATCGAGACGACGCCATTCTTCAACCTCGTCCGCACGCACACGATCACCGGCTTCTTCGCGAGTCCGGTGCACGGGGGCAATGCCGGTAAAGTCGGCTGGGAGCTCCTGGGCTACGACGACTCTCTCAACCATGAAGCGCCGTTCGGTTACTACGACGCGCTTCCCCAGATGCGCCGGGGGGGGACCACACCATGAACATGAGAGAATACAGGTCACAGGAACAAGTTGATTTCATCGTCATCGGTTCCGGGGCGGCCGGGGGCATCATGGCCAAGCAGCTGTCGACCGCGGGATTTTCGGTGGTAGTCCTCGAACAGGGCGGCTGGGGGAAATTCGGGCACGAGCGGGATTACCCCAAGGACGAGCTTCTCAACCGTAATATCCACCCTGAAGACCGTCTGATCAGCAACCCCCAACGGCAGCGCAACACGTTCCGTCGAAACGACCGGGAGGATGCCCGCCCCGGCGGTCACACGTACGGATGTGTCGTCGGCGGTGGTACCGTCACGTACGGGGGCAGCAGTTGGCGTCACCTGCCGTGGGAGTTCAACGAAGCAACCACAGTGGGAACGATCGCCGGCACCGGCCTGGCGGACTGGCCGATCACCTACGACGAGCTCGAGCCCTATTACACTCAGGCGGAGTGGGAGATGGGCATCTCCGGGCAGCGCGTGGATTCTCCGTTCGTCGCGCCCATGTCGAAGGAGTACCCGGTACCGCCCGTGCCGATGAAGTCCTCGGGCGCCCTATTCCACGTGGCCGCCGCCAAGCTCGGCTTGAGCGTTGTGCCCGGTCCACTCGCGATCATCACCAAGCCGTACATGGGCCGTTCCGGGTGTGTCAACTGCGGGTTGTGCTCAGGTTACGGGTGCCATGTCAAGGCGCGATCGAGCTCGGCGGTCACCATGGTCCCCTTGGCCATCGAGACCGGGAACTGTGAGGTTCGCGTCAGAAGCTACGTCCGTGAAATCAACGTGGACAACGGCGGGCGGGTGACCGGCGTCACCTATTTCAACGCCGACAAACAAGAGGTATTCCAGAGCGCCAGAGCGGTTGTACTCTCCGCAAACGCTGGGGAGTCGGCTCGACTGCTCCTCATGTCGAACTCGAGCCGTTTTCCCGACGGCCTGGCCAACTCGAGCGGTGTCGTCGGCCGTTATCTGATGCTCGGTGGTGGTGGTGGCGCCAGCGGACTCTTCGAGCATCCTTTGAACGATTACAAGGGTGTCGTCTCCGGCACAGGCATCCTGGACTACGTGCCTTCCGATCCCGACCGCGGCTTCTACGGCGGCGGCCGGCTGACCTCGCGCGGCTACGCCACTCCGATCAGCTACGGCCTCAGCGGGCTAAGCCCCGGCTCACCGCGGTGGGGCGCGGGCTACAAGCAGGCGCTCAGAGAGGAATCTAATCATCGGATGAACATCTCCTGTTTCACCACGCAGCTGCCGCTCGAGACCAATCGTGTGGATTTGGACCCCGACGTCAAAGACGAGTGGGGATTGCCCGCAATGCGTATCACGTCCACGAGTCATCCCGACGACATCAAGAACATGGAGTTCTTTAGGCAGAAGTCGATCGAGATTCTCGAGGCAGCGGGGGCGACGAAGGTTTGGGCGGGTCCTGTTAGAGATAGCACGGGAGGTGCGCACAACCGCGGCACCTGCCGCATGGGGGACGATCCGAACACGTCGGTGGTCGACAAGTTTCACCGTGCGCACGACGTGCCCAACCTGTTCGTCGTCGACGGCAGCAACCTCGTCACCGGTGGGCGCAATCACCCAACGATGACTATTCAGGCGCTGGCGTTCCGCGCGGCGGAGCACCTGGTGCTCGCTGCGAACGCCGGAGACGTCTGACCCCGGCCGCGGCCCTCGGCTTCTCGGAACCCCTCTGCTTCTCGGGGTGCCCTCGGCTTCTGGTGACGTAGTACGCTCCCAGAGCGGCGGCTCAGCAGGGCGACCGGTGGAGCCGTGTGCCCGGTCACTCCCAACGAAACACCTTCGTCGAAATCCAGACACTAACTCCAAACATCAGAACCAACCCCGCCACGCTCCCCCAGTGCGCGGTCCAGCCTGAGCCGTCCCAG
>DQEK01000367.1 GCA_003533545.1 Acidobacteriota bacterium
GAGCCGATCGAATTTCCTCAGCGACACCCCGAGCGCATTTCATTCCTCTCAGAGGATTTCTGCGAGCGCTACAATAACGCCGACGTCGCACGAGATCGGTTCCTACCGTGTCAATGACCACAGCGCAGTTTGTCCGTTCCGTTGAAACGTTCGATGCCATGGGCACGCAGACCCGATGTGAGGACTGCCATTGGTCGGCGGGGAGTCGTTCCGGTACGACCATGAAGGCATTCAATGAGTACTGGACAAGTGGGCAACGTCAGGCCCACAGCCTTCATGAGATTTCCTATAGAGCCTGTTTTAAACCCCAACTCCCGCGATTCTTTATTTCGCGTTTGGCCGACCCTGGGGACGCGGTCTACGACCCGTTTATGGGACGCGGAACCACGCCCTTGGAAGCCTTTCTGCATGGGTGTAAGCCGCTCGGTAACGATATCAATCCGTTAAGTCTCGCACTGCTCGAGCCACGATTGGACCCACCGACCATTGAGGAGATCAGGGAACGTCTCCGTGCAATCGACCTCACGGTTGCCCAGGAAGACTTCCCGGACCTCGAGGTCTTCTTCCATCCAGAGACCTTGCGGCAAATCATTGCGCTCAAGGAATACTTGTTAGGTAGATCAAACTCGGGAGAAATGGACCGAATCGATCACTGGATCAGGATGGTGGCGCTAAATCGCCTTACAGGCCACTCTCAAGGTTTCTTCTCGGTTTACTCTCTACCGCCGAACCAAGCCGTCTCCATTGAATCGCAACGAAAGATCAACCGCGCACGGCAACAAACCCCCGACCCCAAGGATATCGTTCCTAGAATTCTCAGCAAGTCAAAGGCACTCCTCAAGGATTGGCATGGTCATCCCCAGCCGGAGCATGCCGAATTCGATCTCAGCTCACGGCTTACGAGCCAGACAGCGAGCGACGCCGCTGGGATTCCTCCTGCGACAGCCCAACTCGTCGTCACGTCGCCTCCGTTCCTCGACGTCGTGGACTACCAGGCTGACAACTGGATGAGGTGCTGGTTCATTGGGCTCGATTCCTCCACCATCGAAATCGCCCAAGTCAAGCGAGTCGACGAATGGCAAGCGATGATGACCGATGTGCTGCGCGACCTGAAGCGCATCCTCAAACCTGGCGGACACGTCGCATTCGAGGTCGGTGAGGTCAGAGGCGGAAGCCTGACCTTGGAGGAGCTTGTGCTCCCAGCAGGAGCAGAGGCTGGACTCGAGCCGATCATCGTCATGGTGAACGTGCAGGAGTTCACAAAAACTGCGAATGCGTGGGGCGTTAAGAATCAGATCAAAGGCACGAACACTAATCGGATCGTCGTGTTCGAGAAAGCCGCCCGGGACTAACGAGATCTTGCCGGAGGCCCCGCCGAGACTGCTGCTCCCACGCCAAGCCCTTCCCGGGCGTGTTGACACCTGGTCCCATTCCGCGCAGCATCTTGGCGTAATACTGAAGATTGAATCGAAAGGTACTAGCCGATGGTGAATCGACGTCAGTTTGTCTATAGCGCCACAGCCAGTGTTATCGCTCTGGGCCGCGGACCGGCGGCGTTTGCGGCAGAATACGACCTCATAATTAAGGGAGGGCGAATCGTCGATCCGTCCCTGCACGTTAACGCCATTCTTGACCTCGCAATCACGGGTGGGCGGATCGCCTCTATCGACAACAACATTGACGCCGACGCCGTGGAGGTGATCGATGCGACCGGCAAGCTAGTTGTGCCTGGACTCCTCGACGTTCACTCCCACTACGCGCGGGACGACGAAGGCCCTCGTATCTGCTTATCCGATGGAGTCACGGGGTGGGTGGATGCCGGCTCGGAAGGGGCGGACCAAATCGACGATATGGTTGCAATAGCTCGGGCCGCGCCCCAGCCGGCACGGGTCCTGCTTAACATCGGCCGCGAAGGAATCCTCCCCAACGGAGATACGCACGAACTCGCGCTCGCCGATGTCGAGGCCGCGAAAGCCGCCATCGCTCGACATCGCGACTATGTGATTGGCGTCAAGGCCCGTCTAACGGAGGGCGTTGCCGCCGACGACATCGAGGTGTTGCGCCGGGCGCAGGAAGTGGCCACATTCTTCAATCTTCCCCTCATGATCCACATGGGCCAGACTGCGTCCCCGTTTTCGGTCCTAGTCGAACAGCTCAAACCCGGCGACATCGTTACTCATATGCTCGCGCCACCGCCCAACGCGATCATCGACAACGACGGGCAGATCTTCCCAGAGGTCCTGGCAGCCCGGCGCCGTGGGGTATGGTTCGACGTGGCCAACGGCCGCACCGGGCACCTGCTCTGGGACACCTTCGATCGGATCATGGACGCCGGATTCTGGCCCGACACGATATCAACAGACGGCAATACCACCAGTCGGAATGCAGCCAGCGTGATCGACTTCCCCAACGTCATGTCGAAGTTCTTGAACTTCGGTATGTCGATCGACCAAGTCGTGGCTCGGGCCACGCTAAACGCGTCTCGAGTCTTTCCGCTGTTTCGCGATCGCGGCACCCTCAACGTCGGGGCACCGGCCGATGTTGCGATACTCGAGCTTCGTGAGGGCAGGTTCGAATTCGTCGATAACTACGAAAACCTACGAGTCGGCCGCCAACGACTGTTTCCGTATGAGACCGTGCTCGAAGGGCGGCGCGTGCCTCGGGCTTGAAGATAAGAGTTTCGGCCGGCACAACCAGCAGTAACCGATTTCGGTTCAAATTCTGCCCGTTGCGCCACTCCTCGCCTACGGCGTTGGCAGC
>DQEK01000102.1 GCA_003533545.1 Acidobacteriota bacterium
ATCAGGATCCGGAAAATAACGGTAGTCATGCGCCTCCTCTTTGGTTCGCATCGACACGGTGCGGCCGACGGCTTCATCCCAAAGGCGCGTCTCCTGCACGATTGACTCACCCGCAGAGCACCGTGTGGTTTGTCGTTCCCACTCATGCTCAAGCGCGCGCTGGAGAAACCGGAACGAGTTGAGGTTCTTGACTTCAACCTTAACTCCCAGTTCCGTTTCTCCTTTGGGTCGCACCGACACGTTAGCATCACAACGGAGACTACCCTCCTCCATGTTGCCGTCACTGACCCCAATCGCTACCAAGATGCCACGAAGTCGGGCAAAAAACTCCGCGGCCGCCGATGGCGAGCGGATATCAGGTTGGGTCACGATCTCGACAAGAGGCACACCACTCCGGTTGAAGTCGAGATAGGTATGACGCTCGCCGGCTCCAGTTCCAGCGTGAATCGATTTTCCAGCGTCTTCTTCGAGATGGGCGCGAATGATACGCACGGTCCGCGGCCCCTCATCGGACGCATAGGTCAACTCGCCGCCAATAGCAATCGGTTCGTCGTATTGCGAGATCTGATATCCCTTCGGAAGATCCGGGTAGAAATAATTCTTTCGCGCAAAAGCCGAGCGGGATTGGATCGTGCAGCCGAGCGCAAGCCCGGTACGTATCGCCAATTCAACCACCCGGCGATTGAGCACCGGCAAGGCACCGGGCAGTCCTAGGCAAACGGGACAAACGTGCGCGTTCGGCGCGGCACCGAACCGCGTCCCACACCCACAGAAAATTTTAGTCTCGGTTCGGAGCTGCGCGTGAACTTCCAGCCCGATGACTAGTTCGAATCGCGTAGACATGACGTCGCGTTGACCGCACTACCCGACCCGCGGTCCGGCCGCCACGACCTCGGCACTCGCAGCCTCAGCAAAAGACGCGAAGTTCTTCGCAAACATAGCCGCCAGCTCCGCAGCCCGTGAATCGTAATCGGACGGGTTGCTCCAAGTCTTTCTCGGTTGCAGCACCTCAGACGAAACTCCCGGGCAACTTACGGGCACGTCAATGTTGAAGATCGGGTCCGTTTGGGACTCCACGTCGTCCAACGCCCCCGACAGCGCCGCGGTGATCAGTGAGCGAGTGTGACCAATCGGCATCCGGTGCCCCACACCGTAGGGACCGCCCGTCCAGCCGGTGTTAACGAGCCACACGCGGACCTTCTGCGCCGCCAGCCGCTCACCCAACAGTGCAGCGTAAGTCGTCGGAGGCCACACCATAAACGGCGCACCGAAACACGTACTAAACGTCGCCGTCGGTTCGGTCACTCCACGCTCAGTGCCAGCCACCTTCGCGGTGTAGCCAGACAGAAAGTGATACATCGCAGCAGCCGGTGAAAGCTGAGCGATCGGAGGCAGCACGCCGAAAGCATCGGCCGCCAGCATAATGACGTTACGGGGATGACCCGCCTGTCCAGACGTCACAACGCCATCGATTGCTGAAAGTGGATACGCTCCACGCGTGTTCTCCGTCACGGAGTCGTCGTTAAAGTCGAGTTCACGCGTCACAGGGTTCACCGTGACGTTCTCGAGAACGGTGCCGAACTGCCTGGTGGTCGCGTAGATCTGGGGCTCGGCATCAGCCGACAACCGGATCATCTTCGCGTAACAGCCTCCTTCGAAGTTGAATACCCCTCGGTCACTCCAACCGTGCTCGTCATCTCCGATAAGGTGACGTGCCGGGTCACTCGACAGCGTTGTCTTGCCAGTTCCCGAAAGCCCAAAGAACAACGCGACATCCTCGTCTTCGCCAACGTTGGCCGAACAGTGCATCGGCATGACGCGTTGCAGTGGCAAAAGATAATTCATAACGGTGAAAACAGATTTCTTAATCTCGCCCGCATACGCCGTGCCTCCAACCAAAACGAGTCGCTTCGCGAGATTCAAGAGAATGAAAACCTCTGAATTCGTACCGTGCTTGGCCGGGTCAGCGCGACACGTCGCCACATCGATCACGGTCAGTCCAGGTTGAAACTCCTCGAGTCTGGTGCGATCCGTTTCGGTAATAAACATGTGTCGCGCAAACAGATTGTGCCAGGCGCGCTCGGTAATGACCCGAACCGGCAACCGATAGTTCGGGTCAGCCCCTGCGTAACAATCCTGCACGAAAAGGTCCTTGCCGCGAAGATGCTCGGTAACCACTTGGTGCACAGCGTCGAACCGATCCTCAGAAATGGGACGATTCACACTCCCCCACGCCACATTCTGCGAGCTTGACGTTTCTTCCACGAGAAAGCGGTCGCGCGGGGACCGCCCCGTGTGTTGCCCCGTTCGGCACACGATCGGCCCTCCAGCTGCCACCGTACCCTCTCGACGCGCCAATGCTTCTTCGTACAAAGCCGCCGTGGACAGATTCCAAAACACCGACGCCGGGTCCACGATGCCGACTGTGTCGAGACGCTGATCCGTGTTCACGTGTCACTCCGTTGAAGTCAAGGGGTCTCCAGGGTGAGCCAACCCGCCGGATTTGTGCGGGCATCGTACGATCCGCGCGAAATCACGTCAATGTGCGAAATCAGGCAGACCTGTGCACTTCCGGCGAGGAACGGCCGATACATCTCATAGCCGTGATTTCCCAGACCGCATCCACCAACGTTCCGCACTCCTTTCGCCCACTGGGTCTTGTGGTGCTGGCCGCAGTGGTGATCCTGAGCATCCGATGCGCCTCGCGCTCGATACCGGCTCCTGACCCCGCCTCGCCATCGCAGGATGAAATAGTCACGCTGCGGGTAGAGGTTAAGAACGGGGCTGCTCGCAACGTCAAAGCAATTCCGCTCGAAGACTACGTGCGAGGCACCGTTCCGGTAGAAATGCCACTCACGAAGTCGGATGACATTGTGACGAACCAACTCGCTCAACTCCAAGCGATCCTGTCGAGAACCTACGCGCTCGCGAATCGGCGCCGCCATGCCGACGAAGGGTTCGACCTTTGTTCGACCACGCATTGTCAGGTCTACGCCCCGATAGACCGACAGCCTCCCTGGGTCCATGGCGTCGTCCTGGCGGCTGTCACCCAAACCAAAGGTCTGGTCATCACAGACGGCACTGGTCCAATCAACGCACTTTTCCACGCTGATTGCGGAGGACGCACCAGTTCGGCGACCGCGGTGTGGGGCGGGGCCGCCCCCAACTATCTATCCGGAGTGAGAGACACATTTTGCGTGACCGCTGCATACAACGACTGGGAGATCACACTGAGCCGCGACCACCTACGTCGGATCCTAAATACCCATTCTCAAACAGCGGTCGGGAACCGTCTCGGTCAAGTCACGGTCACAAGCCGAGACTCGGCCGGACGCGCGAGCATGGTGTTGGTCCGAGGCGAAACATCGCAAACGATGCGCGGCGAACGGTTTCGCCGCATCATCAGCGAACAGCTCGGGGCACGCGCGTTCAGGAGCACCCTTTTTCAGGTCACCGCAAGCGAGCAAGGGTTCCGTTTCGTCGGCCAAGGATTCGGACACGGTGT
>DQEK01000257.1:0-153 GCA_003533545.1 Acidobacteriota bacterium
CGCACGGTCAACCGTACCAATGGCATCGCCTGGGTTGGCAGCGCGACGGTCGCTAACGAGGACGCGTATCTCATTACCAAGACGATGCGCGCCTTGGGTCTCACCTACATCGACCATCAAGCCCGTATTTGACACAGCCCCACGGTGGCCAGT
>DQEK01000257.1:473-9463 GCA_003533545.1 Acidobacteriota bacterium
GGTGGCCAGTCTGGCCGCCACGTTCGGCCGCGGGGCGATGACCAATCACTGGAAAGACATCAAGAACGCCGATGTCGTGCTGGTGATGGGCGCCAACCCGGCAGAGAATCACCCTTGTGGATTCAAGTGGGCGCTTGAGGCGCGCGACGAGAACAATGCCACGTTGGTGACGATCGACCCGCGGTTTACGCGGACCTCGGCGGTGGCCGACAAGCATCTGCAAATCCGACCCGGAGCTGATATCGCGGTGCTCGGCGGGCTGATCCGGCACCTGCTGACGAACGACCTGCACCATGCCGACTATGTGCGGGCGCACACTAACGCGTCGTTCCTGGTCAGCGGCGAATTTGGCTTTGAGGACGGGTTGTTTTCGGGGTTTGACGAAGCGGCCAGTGCCTACGACAAAACGTCGTGGAGTTACCAGCGTGGCTCGGACGGGCTTGTGCGCCGCGACCTGACGTTGGAAGACCCTCGCTGCGTGTTCCAACTGCTCAAGCAACACTACGAACGGTACACGCCGTCGATGGTTGCGCAGATTTCCGGCTGTTCGGAGGAGAAGTTCCTTGAGATGGCCGACATCATTTGCTCGACCGGTCGAGCGGATCGGGTCGGCACAATCATGTACGCCGTCGGTTGGACGATGCACACCGTCGGTAGCCAGATCATCCGGACCGGAGCGATGCTGCAGCTCCTTCTTGGCAACATTGGTCGGCCGGGAGGCGGTATCAATGCGCTCCGTGGCCATGCAAACGTCCAAGGGGCGACCGACCACGCAATCGTTGCTGGTATTCTGCCCGGCTACCTCAAGGTTCCCACACCTGAGCAGGCCACGCTGGCGGACCATCTTGAGGCGTCGACACCGCAGCCGCTCGTGGCGGACACGGTGAACTACTGGGGGAATTATCCGAAATTTCTCGTCTCGCAGCTGAAGGCTTGGTTCGGAGACAGTGCTACCGCGGCCAACGAGTACGGGTATCAATATTTAGGCAAGCAGGACGGCGACGCCACGTGGCTGTCCATCTGGGACCAGGCACGTCAAGGGAGCCTTGAAGGGTTCGTCTCCCTTGGCTTCAACCCGCTCTTGGCCGGTCCGGATGTGCCCCGGTTGATCGAGTCGATGACACGGCTGAAGTGGAAGGTCGTTATCGATCCGTTCATGCTCGATAGTGCGGAGTTCTGGCGGGCCCCCGGTGTCAATCCGGCCGAAGTTGACACTGAGGTGCTGTATCTACCGACCACTCACTGGATCGAGCGCGACGGCTCGTTCACCAACAGCGGCCGTTGGGCCCAGTGGAAAGAGAAGGCGATCGATCCCCCCAACGGCGTGCGGTCGGATACCTATGTTCTGTCTGAACTCTTCTGGCGGGTGAAGGAGTTGTATCAACAGGACGGGGACGACGCGGTATATAACGAGCCGATTCAGAATCTGACCTGGAACTACCTGAACCCGCGCGAACCGACGCTGGTTGAACTGGCCAAGGAAATCAACGGGTACGACCGGCAGACCGGGGAGCTGCTGTCGTCATTCGGACAGCTTACTGACGACGGGAACACCAGCTCCGGAAACTGGATTTACACGGGCAGTTATACCGAGGCGGGCAACATGATGGCGCGGCGGGAGACCGCCGACCCGACGGGTCTCGGCATGCACCATGGCTGGGCCTTCAGCTGGCCGCTGAATCGTCGGGTGCTCTACAATCGCGCCTCGGCCGACGCCGAAGGGCGTCCGTGGGATCAGAATCGGGCAGGCATTGCGTGGAACGGTCGCGAGTGGATTGGGGACGTCCCAGACTTCGGGCGGACTACCCCACCGGACGCCGCTGGTGCGTTCATCATGACCGAGGAAGGGGTGGCTCGCCTGTTTAGCAATCATCTGGCGGATGGGCCGTTCTCCGAACATTACGAACCGGTCGAGAGCCCGACCGCGAATGCGCTGCACCAGTCGGTGTCGGTGAATCCAGTTATCAACTGGTACGACGGTGTGCGCGAGACGCTCGCGACGGCTGGTGACGATTTCCCGTATGCCTGTACCGTGTATCGAGTGGTCGAACACGAACACTTCGTCACTCGGAATGTGCCGTTGCTCGTCGAAGCGATGCCTGACTTCTTCGTTGAGGTTCCCGAGGGGCTCGCGGTCGAGAAAGGCATCGAGAACGGCGGCCGAGCGCGGGTCTGGTCGAAGCGCGGCGAGGTCGAAGGCGTTGCGATCGTCACCAAGCGAATCAAACCGTTAATGGTCAATGGCCAGACGGTCTGGACGATCGGTATCCCAGTCCACTGGGGCTTCGTCGGTATCACCCAAGGTTCGATGGCGAATCTGCTGACCCCCTACGTCGGTGACGCGAACACGCGTTGTCCAGAATTTAAATCGTTCCTGGTTAACATCGAACCCGTCGCGCTCCAAACGAGCTAGCGCACCTGTCCCCATGCCAGACACCTTATCTATCAAACGGGTCTCCGCCAGCTCGAGCGCGCTGATTCCACTGGAGTCGCTCCGGTCCGGTGGCCCCGTCTACTCGAAGCTGGTTGACATCTCGAAGTGCATCGGCTGCAAGGGGTGCGAGGTCGCCTGCAAGGAGTGGAACGACCTGAAGGTGGAGCAGACGACCAATTTCGGAAGCTTCCAAAGCCACAAGGACCTAACGCCGAACACGTGGCTGTTGATGCGGTTCAACGAGGTGGAGGATGGCGACGACCTGAATTGGATAATCAAGAAGGACGCCTGCCTTCACTGTGAAGAACCTGGATGTTTGTTTGCGTGCCCGGCGCCTGGAGCGATCGTCCAGTATCAGAATGGCATCGTCGACTTCAATCAGGACAACTGCATCGGTTGCCAGTACTGCGTTTCGGGCTGCCCATTCGATATTCCCCGGTTCGACAAGGAGACGAAGACCGTTGCTAAATGCAACATGTGCATCGACCGGGTCGAGTCTGGACTTGAGCCCGCCTGTGTAAAGACGTGCCCGACGAATGCGATCGAGTGGGGCATCAAAGAAGACATGCTGGCTCAGGCGGACAAGAAGGTCGAGCGACTAAAGCAGCGGGGCTACGAACATGCCGCGCTGTACAACCCTGGGGGTGTCGGTGGCACCCACATGATGTATGTCGTCCCGCATGGCGATCGCTTGGAGGACTACGAATTACCGGCGCATCCGACCGCCAGCCCAGGTCAACTCCGAGGTTTGAACTTCCTCCAACGGATCGGGTCGTATCTCTTTGGCTTCGGTATCATTTCTGCCTTGGTCCATTTTCTCGCGGTTGGGCCAGAGATTCCGGACGAGAACGGTTAATGAGCACCCCGCTCCTACGACGCTTCTCGTTTCTTGAGCGAATCACCCATTGGGTAGTTGGCGTTACGTTCGTGGTGCTGCTGCTGAGCGGGTTGGCCTTTGCCTACCCGTCGTTGTTCTGGCTGACGACCTTCCTGGGCGGCGGCGCAGCGGCTCGGGTTCTGCATCCACAGATCGGCGCGCTGTTCGGGGTAGGCATTGTCGTCATGTTCGTGCTCTGGATACGCGACATGTTCCTGGACGCTCGGGATCGGGAATGGCTTGGCGCTATCAGGCATTACGTCGCGCATGATTCTGAAAAAGTGCCGCCGGCCGGCAAATATAACGCCGGCCAGAAGCTGTTCTTCTGGGTGCAGAGTCTTCTCGGCATCGTGTTTGTGGCCAGCGGACTAGTATTGTGGTTTCCGGAGTACTTCAGTGCTGGGCTGCTGAACACCGCGCGGTTACTGCATTATGCCGCTACGCTGGGCGGAGGATTGTTTTTGATCGTCCACGTGTATCTGGGCACGGTGGCCTATCCGGGCACCGCCCGCGGCATGATCGACGGGAAGGTCACTCCCGCGTGGGCTAGGTTGCATCATCCACGCTGGTCGGGCGACCGGGTCGACCATTGAAGCGTCGGTCGGTTGTCGATCCCCGTTGGGCGCTTCGAGCCCGGCGGGCTCGCACCTGGCTTGCCGAGCGTCCTCACGCTCAGGCCTTACTACAGTTCTACTTGTCGCTGCTTGAGCTTCAGACCACGCTGTGCGGGGCACTCGATGCGGATGCACTGTTGCCAGCGGTTCATAGAGCAGGAGATGAGGCTGTGCCGATGCTACGGCTCGAACGGCTTCCGCTCGACGCGGTGTCCGACGGCTTTCTTGAGTTTTGCCGTGCGATGCCCGAGTTAGCACCGTCGCTGGTGATGGAGGCGGCGCGCGCCGCATCGGGTGCGGCAGCACAGGTTCGGTTGGACCTGTTGCGGGCGCTGTTGACGGGTGGCGACGTCGGTCCGACCGCGACCGCGCTCGGCTGCCCACCAGCCCCACTGGTGTTTCTCGCGCGCGGCTACCTCTCACCGGTCGCCGAGCAGCTCGCTGCTGTGGGACCGGCACTGTCGCCGGAGGACCGTCAGCCTATGTGTCCCCGATGTGGTTGGCCGCCGCAGGTTTCGAAGCTCCAAGACGAGCCGGGCGCCGAAGGCAATCGCCGTCTGGTCTGCGCTTTCTGTGCGACCGACTGGATGTTTCCGCGGTCGGTGTGTGTTGCGTGCGGCGTGTCCGGGGACGACGGGTTGGAGTTCCATGTCGACGAGGGGCTGTCCCACGTGCGGGTCGAGTCCTGCCGGAGTTGTCGGAGTTACCTTAAATCGGTCGACCTGCGGGCTGTTGGTCTTGCGGAGCCGCTGGTTGACGATCTGGCCACGCCCGAGCTAGACCTCTGGGCGACCGATCGGGGCTTCGAGAAGACAGTGCCGAACCTGCTGGGGCTGTAGCGCCTCGGGCTGTGGCGCGGCCGGCCCTGCTCTCTGCCGATATTTGTCCCGCCGATCTGTTTATGCTCGTTCGGTTGGTCGGCAAGTGTGGTCTCCGGTTCTGGAATCGATCAGACAGGATCCGAACGCTGCGGTGTGCCGAAATGCGTTCCTACGACCGCGCTATTTGACGCAGGATTGCACCAAAAATGGTCCCGAGGGCTGTCGAGCCAGAGGCTATCGTCCCGATATACCCGGTGATGCTCTGGTTCTTCAACGGCTCAGTTGGGCCGCCGCGTTTCATTGGTATCCACTGCGACAATCGCCCCGAGACCTACCAAATGGTGGTGTTGTACCCGGATGGCTCTGAGGAGTCTGAATCCTTCAGGGACCAGACTTCATTGCAAGAGGCGGCTCGGAAGCTGGGCAAAGATCTGAGCAACCTGGGTTGGGAGCCGTGCCCGACCGCTACCACTGTCACACCCAGTGAAAGCTAGTTGCTGGCACGAACCGTAAGCAGCTAGCGTCCTATCTACGCTGAATAGCGGCCCCCCAGCGGCACCGACCACCTCAACCCTGCGGTCCTGACCCGCCACCTAACACTACGGAACACTACGGCCCGGCGCGAGGTGGGCATACGTAATGCACGTCGGTGACGAGGATGCCGTCCTCGCATGGTTCGCGAGCGATCCAGAACGCCTCCTCTTGATGATTTTGCACAATCCTCTCGTACTCCTGGATAAACCAGACAGAGGTCGAAGACAGGATGACCTGTTCATCAGCGAAGAAGACAGTACTGTAGACGTCCCAGAAATCGGCGTAACCGTATTCGACGTCGTTGGCGACAAGATAGTCTGCGAGCACCTGCCGATTGTTCACTGGAGGGTCTCGCACGAACTCGGACAGCAACCGGGCATGGCCCCAGAGCGCGACGGCCGCCCACAACGAAACGACAGCCAGCGTCAAGTATCGCAATGGTTTTCGGGTTTCGATGACGACGTGATAGGCGACGAGACCGACAATCCCCAGCACGGTCAGCAGGGTGTAGCGCATGGTCATAATGCTGATCTCTCCACATTGCGACAATAGGTACACCACGCTTGACTGCGCGCCGATCAGGAATAGATAAGTTGCGAACTGTAAGTGCGTGTCCCACGCGCGCGCGGTGCCGCGCACGGTGTGCCACACGCTTCGCCCCAGCGCTAACACCAACGCTGTGCCGAGCAGTATCCAGAGACCGTTAACCCCCTGCGTGCCAGCGCTTGGAATCGCGAGGTCGACGAGTGGCTCACGATGCCCGCCCAACAGCGTTGAGAGAAACGGACCGCCGAAATCGACCAAGCTGCCTGGTAACGAGCCCGGGTCGAAACAGAAACGGTCAAGCAAAAACCCAACGTTTAGGGCGGCGCTGTCTGACGTCGTCGTCTGGAGCCCAGCGTAGGCTTCCGACGTGGCCGGTCCCCAGGCGCTTCCGGCTTGGGCGCGTGCTAGTCCGATGCCCTGCCAGACCGCTGTGAACGACATCGCGGCCTTGAGTTTCCGTTGCCATCCGACGGTGGTGAACAAACTGCGGTCCAACAACTCGACCACGACCAGCGCCCCGAGCGCATACGCCGTGAACACCCGTTGCAGAAAGCCGAACGCCAGGATTATCCCGAATGCGAACGGCCGTCGTCGCGTCAACCACAGCAACAGTGCTGCGAACAGGGGCTCTACCTGACCACCACTGGCCTCTAGGAAGTAGATAGTGGTGCCTGGTGGACTCAGAATAAACAGGCTTGCCACTAGCAGTCCGACCACTGGTCGCAGCCCGAGTTCGCGCTCGAGCAGGTGGATTAATACGATAGCCAGAGCAATGTTGATGAGGAGCAGCGGGAACTTTAATGCCAGCACCGAAGGGCCAAACAGCCAGAATAGAGGTGCCGCGAGCCAGGCTTCGATGGCGAGCTGGTAGTCCTGGCCATAGGTGAAGACCGGAAATGTTCGCCCCTCACTTAGGTGCTTCGCCATCAGTCCTACGATTGCCTGGTCCGAATCGAAAATCGCATCGAAGAAGACGAAGACCGAGCTTCGGAGGAGCACGAGCGCGATTGCGACCCCAAACACTAGTTTGCGTTCTGTGCTGAGTCCATGGCCGCGGGCGGGGCTCGGGGGGGTCGGTGGACGCGTGTCTCCCCGCGGAGTATCCTCCGGTCGCACCGTGCCATGCGCGGTCGCGTTGTTTGCCGGGAGCACGTTCAGGATGCTATCCGATACGGGGCGGTGATGGGAGAGCGAGCGTGGATGACCGCCGCCGGCGGGTTGGCCCTGGCTCTCTTGTTTCCGCTGGTCACGCCAGGTTCTAGCCTCAGTGTCCCGGTAGAGCTTTCTGTCACAGCGACGGATCCCGGAGCGCAATCTATCGGGCCGGGGTTGGGTGCTCCCGGCGGCTCAGGATTGTTGGGCTCGACGCTCGTTGCATGGCTGGCGTTGGTGTTACCCGTCGGCGTGGCGGGGGCCCGTCTTGGGTTTCTCGCACTCATCGCCGGTGTTTCGGCTGCCGTTCTGACCTTTGTACTCTACCGACGGCTCAAGTGTTCGGCGCCGTCGGCGCTGATTGCAACTGTGGTCACCGTGACTGGTGGAACCAGCGTGGCGTTGGTGGCCGCTGGTAGTCCTGATGCCATGCTGCTGCCGCTGGTGCCGGGACTGCTCCTGTGTGGGCTCTGGTGGGTGAATTCCTCCGGGCGTGGGGTTGCCCTGGTCACCCTGGCGGGCCTAACGATGGTTGCGGTGGGTAGCTATCCGGCGATGGCGATAATCTGCGCCGCCGCGGTGGTGGTGGCAGCGCGCGACGCGACCGTCGGCCGCGGTCAATTGTTGGTTGCCACGCTGGCCGCTGGGGTGCTCGGTCTCCTGCACCGTGTTGGAGCCGCGGAGTTGGCCTGGCGGAACGCAAGTCTTAGCCT
This sequence comes from Acidobacteriota bacterium, assembly GCA_003533545.1. GTDB lineage: Bacteria > Acidobacteriota > Vicinamibacteria > Vicinamibacterales > UBA8438 > DQEK01. The sequence continues at coordinate 8,165 of DQEK01000257.1, forward strand.
CGGGTTGGTCGGCGGAGATGCGACAGCGCTCCCCCGGTCGTGGGCGATGGCGTTTGGCGAGTGGCGTCTCGATGTAGCTGGTGACCGTCTCGTAAACCTCGTATCGGTGACAGTGGCTTCGTTGGGAGGATTGGGTTCACTGCTCGCCGTGGTGGGGCTGGTCACGCTCTGGCGCCGCCGGGACGGCCACGGCCTGGCGTGGGCGTGGTTGGCGGCGTTACTCACTTTCTGTGTCTGGACGCCGTCGGCGGCCCAGGATGGTTATCGAGTGGCCGGACTCTTGTCCTGGTTGTTGGTTGGCGTCGGACTTGACTGGTGTTGGCGTTCCAGCGGGCAGATTGGTGCGCAAATTGGAACCGCCATGTTGGGTCTCTTCCTGACCGTGGCGGGAGTGTCCGCGCAACAGGCCCGGGTACCGTGGGCTACCCCGTTGAGTGCTGAGACGTATGCGGACAGACTTGCTCAGGCGGTGTCGGCCGGCTCGCGCTGGCTCGCTGAGGACACGGGGTTTGATCGCGCGCTGGCAACCGCTGGCGTCGGCTCCTCGGCGGTCGCTCGAATGCCGCTCGATGAGGAGGTTCTCCGTCGGATTTACGATGGTGTTTCACCGGTCATCGCATTCGCCGGTGCGCGCGACCTGCTGCAGGGGTATGGGGCCCAGTTCGCCACCGTGCCGATCACTCCAGCTCGTGTGTCGGTACGTCGATTGTTGGAGAGGCTGCCGCGAGGGTCGGTCGTGGCGATCGCCGGTGGGCCTGGTCTCAACCAGTCGGTCGGCGCGGATGAGGGTGGCCCGTTTACCCCGGTGGGTGGAACTGCCGAATTCTGGCGAGAAGAGGGGCCCTTCTTTGGACTAGTTGGCGTGGCTCATCTGGACGGCATCCCGCTGGAGCGTCGGTCGAACGATGCGGTGCGATTGGTCCTCGACGTGGGTGAGTCGATTGGAACCTTTCCGGTCCGGGCGATGTCGGCCGTCGGCGTTACGGCCGACCCGACCGGGGTGCAGGTCGAGCTCCACGGCCGGGTTGTTGCGAGCGCCGAACGCGGAATCGCGCTGGCGGCGGTCGCCCCGGACGGCGCGTTGCTCATTGCTCTGGACGACGAGCTCGAATCAGGGTTGGAAATCCCGGTGGTGGGTGTTGACCCTGTCGTCGCCCAGTTGACAGGGTGGGAACCCTGTCGGACGCTACCGTCTGGACTTTGGGTTGACGTTGCCGAAGCCGCCGCGTCCGGGGGGTTGGGAGGACGCCTTCCCTCTGTGGATGGCAGGCTCAGGCTTTACACGAGCGCTCGGACGGA
>DQEK01000396.1:0-2313 GCA_003533545.1 Acidobacteriota bacterium
GCGTGACATTGGCGGATTGCACGAATCTGGCCCGTGAACTGGCCAACGAACCAGGGAACCTGTTCACGCCACGGGTATTCGCGTCGCGTGCGGTGGAGTTGGTGACGGGACCGACCACCACTGTCGAGGTGTTGGGTGAGGAGGCGATCGCAGCTCAGCGAATGGGTCTCTTGCAGGGCGTCGCCCAAGGCAGCTCTGAACCTGCACGTGTCATTGTCATGCGCTACGAGCCACCGGAGGCACCAGCAGATGGACCGGTGCTCGGACTGGTGGGTAAGGGGGTGACCTTCGACACGGGGGGAATCTCTATCAAACCAGCCGATGGCATGGACCGAATGAAACGTGACATGGCTGGAGGCGCGGCCGTGGTGTGTGCTATGCGCGCCATCGGACAATTGGCCCCGCCCGTACGGGTGATCGGAATCGTTCCTGCAACGGAGAATATGCCCGGGGGACGTGCCATCCGGCCTGGGGACGTGCTGACTGCCGCGAGTGGTCTTCGGGTCGAGGTGCTCAATACTGATGCCGAAGGCCGGCTAATTCTCGCCGACGGCCTCTGGCTTGCACAATCCCTCGGCGCAACGCACTTGGTGGATATTGCTACGCTCACTGGTGCGTGCGTCGTGGCACTCGGACACCATGCATCAGGCCTGGTCGGGAGCCCGTCAGGATGGGCGGACACGGTGCGCCGCGTGGCGGACGGCGCAGGGGAACGAGTGTGGCCGTTGCCAACATTCGACGCTTACGAGTCGCAGTTGGAGAGTGATACAGCTGATTTGTCCAACATCGGCGGTCGAGCCGGAGGAGCCATCACGGCTGGCTTGTTCTTGAAGGCCTTTGCCGGTGGGCTTCCGTGGGCACATCTTGATATTGCAGGAACGGCCTGGTACGAGGAAGAAGCGGCGGACCACCCCAAGGGAGCCAGCGGGGTTGGGGTGCGAGCTCTTGCCTCGCTGGCCTTCGCATTGGCGTCAAGTGAGCGAGAGGAGCCGATTTAGACTGCCGCCGGCTAGCTATCGGAAAGTCACTCACAGGGCTCTGTAGTAGGATCCGCGAATGAGTCAGGAGCCACTTACTCCCATCTTTATCGAAGTGGCGGACCCCGCAACCGCTCAGATCACAGTCAGTGAGGTGTTGCTAGGCGCGTTTAGCTTCACTGGCGTTCTTGCTGTGATTGCCATGGTTCTGGCGGCTCTTTTCGCCTGGACCCTCATCGGATTGCGTGGAAAGCGACTTTCACGAACGACCAACGACGCAACCTCAGCCGCTGTCCGACTCGGCTTAGACGTCTCTTCCAGGTGAGCTACCGTTCGGGAATGCGAGCGCGTGAGTGCATCGCCAATCAATCGTTTTCTACGGTTGAGTTAGGGTGGGTTCTCAAAGTTTCTCGGTAGTCCATGATCGATGTAGAAAGTGCGCTCGCGATCTGTTCGCGGTAGGCGCCCGTAGCGAGAAAACCGGCCTCTTTCTCGTTTGTAAGGAAGGAGACCTCAGTGAGCACGCTCGGCATCTCGGCGCCAATGAGCACCATGAAGGGCGCCCGTTTGACACCGAGGTCCTGCACGGTTGGGTAGATACCACCAACGCCAGAAATGAGATGCCGTTGCACCAACCCTGCGAACACCTCCGACTCCGCCACCTTGTCGTGCATGGCGATCGACTGGACAAGAGCATCGAGATCGTGCATGCCGTCGGAAGTGGTCGCGTTCTCTCGAACGGCCAAGGTTTGAACAACTGGATCGTCAGTGAAGCCTAGATAGTAGGTCTCGATACCACGGACATTGGGGTCGAGAGCGGCGTTCGCGTGAATCGATAACAAGAGGTCGGCGTCTGCCTGATTGGCGATCTGGGCGCGCTCGCCAAGTGAAACATACACGTCTTCGCGACGCGTCAACTGCACGCTCACGCCCTCGGCGCTGAGTATCCTTTCGAGGCGAAAAGCAACGTCAAGGACTAGGTCAGATTCGTTCAACCCTCCTTTTTGGGCCCCGGGGTCATGACCTCCGTGTCCTGGGTCAATAACAACACTTGAGACTTTGAGCCCCAGTTGGCGCGCAAGTGAATGCGTTGGGGCATCAAGCCCCGTCGGAGGGACAGCACCTGACAACATGCCGACGCGGTCCTCTGGTGTCACGTTGTCAACGATCTCCACTACAGGCGCCGACAACAACCCGCTGTCCATGTCTTGAGTCGCCGTCTGCATGGGCGGACTCGCCTTCCCTAACGAAAGCGGACCCAGTGGGGTCTCGTCGGAACGAGGTCCGGGCGACTTCCTCGCGGTCATCGTCGGGCTGACGCGCGAAGCGGATCTTC
>DQEK01000396.1:2586-6170 GCA_003533545.1 Acidobacteriota bacterium
GGTCCGGGCGACTTCCCCGCGGTCATCGTCGGCCTGACGCGCGAAGCGGATTTTCGAACTGTGTCAACAACCAGACGATACGGGTTGTACAAGGTGTAGACGTCGTAAGATTCAACGTCATTGAGGTCAAGCACGATCCGAGTCGTGTTTTCAGGATGCCGCCCGAGACGAATCTTTCGTACCACATCCCCGTCTTCAAATGCCCAGGTGGAGTTCGAGAGGGAAGTATCAACGATGGTTCGTAGTAAGTCGAAGTAAAGACGATCTGGACGCGCAAGGCGTTCGCCGCGGTACCGAATCTCGCCATCGACCGCAATGGTGACCCTGACAAAATCAGCAAAGACTTCACGCGTAATCCCCTGTACGCGCGTGATAGCAGTCTGCCTCGCCCTCGAGGTCAACGCATTCAAACGCTCACTTATACGGGGAATGAGGGGGCTTCTAGGGTGGTCACGTGCGAGTACCGTCAGTAACCGGGTGCCATTGCTCCGGTCGATTTCGCTGCCCTCGCGGTCAAATGCTTCAAGGGCCAAGCCGGCCGCCTGCCACAGAGCGTTATCACCAAATCCACTTCTGGGATACGTCCTGGCAATGAATTCGTATCTGTCGGCCGCGTCGCGCCATTCAACGGAGGTGACAAGGGCATGCCCTAACGAACGGAGATTACGCTCGTGGGCGAGCGCCTCCACGTACATTTCCTCGGCCGTCGCCGCGACCAAGGACTCGCCGGAACACAACAAGCACAGCAGCGCGATGGCAGACACCGCGGCTGCTCGGGCCGGCCTCCTCGTCGATAAACCTGTCATCTACGCATTCACCGGAAATGAACTCTAACCAACCGTTTTATCGACCGCAGTGCGGAAAAACTGCAAAAGGGGAGCGTGCAGCGGAGATCGATTAGCGCAATTGCACGTCGACCTGGTCGAAATAGTCGGCACCAACCAGAACTTCACGTGCTTTCCCACCGTTGCCCGGGGACACAAGGCCGTCGGCTTCCATCATGTCAACTAGCCGTGCCGCGCGACTGAAACCAATTTTTAGTCGCCGCTGCAGATACGAAATGGAGGCCCGCCCCGCCGAAACAACCAAACGGGCCGCCTCATCGTAAAGATCATCCTTCTCGAACGTGGGCGCCTCAACCTGCTTCTCCTCTGCCGTGATCTCTAGGTTGTAATCGGGGCTGCCTTGTTTGCGCAGAAACCCGCACACGCGTGCCGTCTCTTGCTCGGAGATGTACGGACCATGAACGCGTACGACACGCGAGGAGGAAGGAGGCAAATAAAGCATGTCGCCTCGACCGAGGAGCTGCTCCGCGCCGTTGCCATCGAGAATGGTGCGAGAATCCACTTTTGATGAGACTCGAAAGGCGATCCGTGCTGGTAAATTCGCCTTAATTAACCCGGTGATAACGTCGACCGAAGGACGCTGAGTCGCCAGGATGAGATGGATGCCGACTGCCCGTGCCATCTGCGCCAGTCGCGCTATCGACTCTTCAACTTCATTTCCTGCGATCATCATGAGATCGGCCAGCTCATCGATGGCGAGCACTATAGCGGGAAGTGGTCTTGGAGTATCGTCGGCGCCATCCAAACTCTTGGCCTTGCGTTTCTTCGAACCCTTTTCGAGAAGACTCCGCATATTTCGGTTGTATTGTTCGAGATTTCGTACTCCCTCTGCTGCGAGCTGTTTGTAACGCTCCTCCATTTCGTGCACCGCCCAGCGGAGCGCGTTTGCTGCAAGTTTCGGTTCCACTACAACCGGCGTGAGCAGATGAGGAATGTCCTCGTACATCCCGAGCTCAAGCCTCTTCGGGTCAATCAGGATTAGCCTGACTTCGCTGGGACTAGCGCGATACAAGATACTCGTAAGCATCGCGTTCATCGCAACGCTCTTCCCGGTGCCGGTCGAACCAGCAATCAGCAAGTGCGGCATGGTAGCGAGGTCACCGGTTACCGGCTCACCATGGATCGTTCGCCCAAGTCCCAAGGTTAATTTTGAATGAGATTTTCGATACGAATCCGATTCCAGAAGTCGTCGGAGGGAAATCTGCTCGCGGACTCGGTTCGGAATCTGAATACCAACGGTTGATTTTCCTGGCAGCCGTTCTATCAATATGGATTCGGCCTGCATCGCCAAACACAGATCGTCGGCCAAACCCGTCACCTTGTTGTATTTCACTCCGGCATCCGGTTTGAATTCGAACGTCGTTACAACCGGTCCAGGATGAATCTGCTCAACCGCCCCTTCAACGGAAAACTCGCGACATTTATCTTCTAGCAGACGAGCATCACTCATGAGTTCACGCTCGTCGAATTTTCGAACAACGGGAGCAGGGTCAAGCAACGAGAGCGGCGGAAGCGCAAAGCCCCCGCGCTTGCGCTCAACTGGGCTCTGGACAACCGGATCCGACAGAGGAAGCTGGATCGCTTTAGGCGGCTCAGGCTGGGGCGCCGCAATGTCGGACTCCGAGCTCGAAGGTTGCGGACGCTCCTTTGCGACGGGCGGTACAACCGCGCTCTGAGCGAGAACCTCCGTCCGGCCAGTAGATGCGCCTTTCTTGTCGAGATGTTTGCGCATGACAGCTTGTCGGCTACGTTCTTTTCGACGTCCGACCCACCAGTTTCGGACCAAGCGCCTGGCCCGAGCGCTGATCTGAATTGCTTTCGTTCCGGCAACGCTCAGTAAATCCCCAATAGAAATCTGAGTGGTAAGAATCAGAACAAGAAACAAAACGGTGAGAATTACGATAATGGAACCAGTACGGTTTAGATATTCGGCGAGCCTGACAGCGAGCCAGCTTCCTACGTAGCCACCCACTCGAAACGATTGGGAGGTTGGCAGCTCTGGCCCGAAAGCCAGACTGAGAAACGTCGCCGAACAGCAAAGAGTCAATCCCATCGCAGCACCCTTGGTATAGAGCCAGCCACTTGAACGGCACCAGAAGAAGTGCCAGCCGAGGGCAGCGACAGCAAGCGGCAATAGATAGGCGCTAAATCCGACGATCTGGTACGAAACTTCAGCCAGAAACGCGCCGACCCGTCCCGCAAAATTCGAGGCGAGTTCCTGACTGCCAGCGCTGAGAAACCAGACGGGATCGGCTGAGTTATAGGTAGCCAACGCAACCACCCAGAATAGCGACGTGGCAAAAAGAGCGACACCCAGAAACTCGCTAATGCGTCGTGATAACGCGGATCCAGACACAGTGTCAGCTCTCCATGACGACGGGCAGGACGACCGGACGTCTTCCTAGTTGTTTCCGGAAAACGCGCTGCAGTTCGCTTCGAACCTGTTCCGCGACTTGGCCCTGCTCGGGAAGCTCGTCGTGGTGCTCTTTTTCAACGATCTCTCTTACAAGTTCTGGCAACGCTTCGAGTAGCATGCTGGCCTGTTCGTCAAGCACCATGCCACGTGTTATGACTTCTGGAGTCCCTACGACGCCGACCCGTTGTCGGTTAATGGTTACGACAGGCACGACAACTCCTTCCCGGGCAAGGTGCTGACGTTGGCGCAGCACTGCTTCAACGACTTCGCCTAATCTGGTTCCGTCCAAAAGCGTGCGGCCAGTCTTCACGCCGCCCACGATA